>DAVZ01000025.1 GCA_002505765.1 Methanobacterium sp. UBA176
AAAAATAATGAATATATATTTTCTGTATCTGATAATGGTATAGGATTCGAACCCCAGTACAAAGACCGTATATTCACCATTTTCCAGAGGTTACACACCAGAGAAAAATATACAGGTACTGGAATAGGTTTATCAATAGTTAAAAGAATTATTGAAAGGCATGGCGGGCGAATCTGGGTTAAATCCGAACTTGGAAAGGGAGCAACATTTTACTTTACAATTCCTGTTAGAAAAAGAGCAGAGAACCTAACATTAAGATGATACATTCCTTAAGGATTTTAAATAAAAATTGTATATTTTTTAAATAGAACATAAAAACGCTGAAAAATCTTAAAATCATTATAAGCCATTAATTAAAGAATTAATACATCATTTACTCTTTTAATGGATTCAACTAATTCTTCATTCTATTTAAATCTTTTCTATAATACAGAGATTCTTCTTCAATTAAATCTAAATATTTAAGTCGCATTTCTTTATTAAGATGCCTATTTTTCACTTGATTTCTAACATATTCCATAAAAATTCAATTTGAACTAAAAATTCCTTGCACCTCCCTTCTTTTCTCTAATCAATTGATTATTCGCCTTTCTCTTCCAAGTATTCTTCAAGATTTACTTCAAAAGATATGTTTAATCCTTTTTCAATATGGATCTTAATTTTCCCGGATTATTTTTGTATAACTTCACTATTTCGATTATCATTTAAAATCACCATATAATAATTTACTAGTTTTAGACTTTTATGAGTGAAGAACCATCTTATAAATTTTTCCAGGTTATTCTCAGTTTTATTTCATTGATTGTCCTGTTTAAAAAGGATTAATTATTAGCCATAAATTTTTTTCATATGATAATCACACTTAAGCATTGAATATTGTCTTTAACTTGTTCTTTATTCAAGAATTAATTGTCATTTAAACAATTTTCCTTATTTGATTCGTTTATATGTTTAGAATCATTATTTAAATGTTTTTTTGTCTTATTATCATCAACCCCACCTGCACCGCCTAAATTTTCACCAGTTTTAGCGTCAATATATATTTCTCCCACATTTTTACCATTTAATAGAACTGGCACAGTATAAATAGGCTTACCTTCACTTGTTCCAGGTACAGGTTCTCCTGCTACTGCCCCTGGTTCTTCTATGTATCTTTGAGCAATTTTTTTTGCCTCTTCACTGGAAATCAGCCCTGATTGATCAGATAGTTGGTCTGCTGATGTCTGTGCGTTTGTATAAGCAGGTTCATAAATATATTCATTACATAAGTTTCCTAAACCTTCAAAATTATTAAAAACTGAATTTAACGCATTATATCCATCTTCAATGCCTGAATATATTCCTCCTCCAGATTCATGGCCATTTAAATAATTTAATCCATTATTATCTAAAGCTGGTATTTTACTTAGGCCTGTATCTGGAGCTAATTTGGTTCCAAACATATAACCTGAACCTAAAACCATCATAACCATTACAAAAATAATTATATCCTTCATATCAAACTACCTCCACAGCTATTTCTAATATTAATTAAGTTCATCAAATTATATAAATATTAATGAATAATAAAAGAATATTACTAATAGAATTTTTTGCCCTACAAAATTCGGTTGAAATTGTTTGTTTAGTTAATAAGATACATTAAACAGTTTAAAATTACAAAAAATTCATAAAAATTATATATTTTAAAATTAGCATTAATAAAAGAATATAAAAAAAAATAGAGTGGAATAAATCATTCTTTTCATAAAAAATTATTTATAAATTAAAAAAAGAAATTTTAGAGGTTCTTCTAAGAACATTCATTACGCTCTTTAATTATCTTTAAAAATTCCCTTGAAGTATCCATTTCACCAATTTCCCAGCTATGAACAACTGGAACGCCTTCAATACAATTAATTGGCTTTTTATTCTCTAAAATAAACACTGCGTCAGTTCCTGTTACGCCTGATAAGTCTTTGACGTTGATTGCCATCTTCTTCAAAATTTTCTGGTTTCTGTTTTTTTCCATGTTGGTAATCATGGCTATTTTTTCCTTTAACTCCTTTAATTGGGGATCATTGGTGGCAAGAGCGTCAAATGGGGTTTTAGTTGTAGGAATAAGACTGAAACCAAGATTTATAAGTTCTTTTGGAGCGTTTTGTGTAGTATTTGTAGTTTCTGATTCTGGAACTTTAAAAATATCAACTGAAAGGGTGATCTTCATGTTTAAGATGTTTTCCAGAGTTATAACAGTTTCAGGACATGCCCTGACCATTCCGTGTTCGTATTTGTAAATAGTTTCCCGAGAAACATGTGCTTTATCCGCTAACTCCTTAAGAGAAAGTTCTTCCCTTTCTCTGGCCTCTTTTATGACCTCTCCATCAACCTGGACAAAATAGCCCCCTCGATCTGCAAAAACTTCAGGATAGATTTCTTCAGTGATCATGTTGCGCAGGGTTTCAGGAGCAATGACAGGTATCCCATGTCTTTCATAGACTACATCCTCTTCTAAATATTCATGTTTTGACTTTAGACCCACGATGAGAGGTGATGCAAGAAAAGTGCTGGCCACCTTCTTTATTTCCTCTGCCTGCTCACCAGTGAAACCATCTATATTTATCAAAACCTTAAGTAATAGAAGCAACAACCTTTTTCGAGCAGCCATGTCAAAACAGCTTCTACCATATATATGAGAAGTTTCAAAATTATGGTTTGCAAGTAGTTCGCTTATTTCTCTTAAGATATGATCCCTTTGCATATAGACCACCAAGTAACAGGTGTATTGTTGATGTATGATCTGTATATTGGAATTGACGACACAGATTCCAGAGATGGAATGTGCACTACATATATATGTAGTGTAATAATTGATGAACTTAAACATTTTGGTTTTAAAGTTACAGATTACCCCCGTTTAATACGTTTAAATCCATTTGCAAGATTTAAAACCCGTGGAAATGGTGCATTATCCTTCAAGTTAAAACTTAAATCCCAAAATGACATGGCAAAAGTTAAAGAAATAGTTTTAAAAAGGATTGAAGAACTTTCAGAGCTTGAAGATGAAATGACCAATCCAGGTATTGTATTTTATTGTGGTCAAATCACAGAAAAATTTAAATCATATTCCCTTGAAGCCATAAGAGATATTTTATCTATTGAAGATGCAGAAAGATTTGCAGATGAAATTGGAGCACAGTATTTCAAATTTAAAAAAGGCAGAGGCATCATAGGTGCACTTGCAGCAATTGGCTGTCCAAATACTGACAGGACCTATGAACTCCTTGCCTATAGAATTCCTGAAAATTACGGCAACCCCAGAAAAATTGATTATGAATCAGTATTTGAAATGAACAAATCCACATATCCAGATACCTTCGATAATGTTAATTGTGATAATGGCTATATTGCAATAGAGCCCCATACCCCATGCCCTATACTCTATGGAATCCGCGGTGAGAGTCCGGAAGCAGTTGAAAATGCAAATAAGATGATCAAAGTTTATGAACCCATTGAAAAGATAGCCATTTTTGAAACCAATCAGCATACAGACATGCATCTTATTAGAGCCCATAAAATATCAGATTTAGAGCAGTTCAAATGCTATATCATAGAAGGAGAGGTAAAAAACTTCCCCTATACTCGAGAAGGTGGGCATGTGATATTTATATTAGAGGATGATTCTGGCGAAATTCCCTGCGCTGCCTACGAACCAACCAAAGAATTTAGAGAGATAGTAAGAAAATTAGCCCCCGGAGATAAGTTGCGCGTTTATGGAGGAATAGGGGAAAAGGGAACATTGAACATTGAAAAATTCGAGATTTTAGAGCTTGCAAAAATTTTTAAATCTCAAAATCCCCTCTGTAAATGCGGGAAAAGGATGAAATCTGCAGGGAGTGGAAAGGGATATAAATGCATTAAATGCGGTGCAAAACTTAAAGATGGAATTAAAAACACGTTTCAAATTAAAAGAGAAATTAAAAAAGGTTTATACGAAGTTCCTCCTTCTGCAAGAAGGCATTTAAGTAAACCACTCGTTAGAATGAATTAATAATTCATTTATTCTCCTTTTCGTGCTAATTGAGCATATTTAATCGCATGTTTTTTTAAGTATTCAATCTCTTCTTCACTAAGAGTCCTTACCTGTTTTCCAGGAACTCCCATTATTAGACTTCCCTCGGGAAGTTCTTTTCCCTGGGTAACCACTGCCCCCGCCCCCACTATACTATTTTTTCCAATTACAGCATCATCTAAAATGGTAGAATTCATGCCAATAAGACAGTTATCCTCAATACGGCAAGCATGAACCACTGCAGCATGTCCAACAGTGACATAATCCCCAATTACTGCAGGTGAATGAACCACACAGTTATCCTGCACATTAGAGTATTTACCAATTTCTATACTCCCGATATCTCCCCTAACAACTGCATTATACCATATTGAAGCATTTTCCGCAATCTTTACATCGCCTATGACTCTGGCACCTGGAAATATTTTTACACTTTCATGAATCATCATAAACTCTCCATTAAGCTCTATACATTTAAGTTCATATATAATTCATGTTTTTTAGATTTATGATCAAAAAATTTATCTACTAAAGGAAGAATGTACCATCAATGATTGTAGAAAAATTTGCAGATTATACAGCATCCCTCAAGTATGAAGATCTGGGTGAAAAAGTTATTGAACAGGCTAAAATTTGCTTTCTGGATTTTCTGGGAGTCGCTTTAAGAGGATCAAAAACTCCAAGTGGAAATGCTGTAAATAACATCATTAAAGAAAGTGATGAAACAACTGTAATTGGACGTAAAAGAGCAAGTGTCCTCGATTCAGCACTTTCAAATGGCATCGCAGCCCATTCTCTCGATTTGGATGACGGACATAGAATTGCCCAGCTCCATCCAGGAGCATGCATCATCCCCGCAGCATTATCACTCTGTGAGGCAGAAAATAAAACTGGGAAAGAGCTGATAACTTCAATGGTTGCCGGATATGAAATTGCAATTTCTTTAGGGATTCTTATTAATCCAGAACATAGAAATAGGGGTTTTCACAGCACAGGAACCTGTGGAACATTTGGATCCACTGCAGCAGCGTGTAAAGCTTTAAATCTCGGCATGGAAGAGACAATAAATGCTCTTGGACTTGCTGGAACCCAGGCAAGCGGTCTTTTAGAATCAGATCATTCTGGATCCATGGGAAAACATCTTCATGCAGGCAATGCAGCACATTCCGGTGTTTTATCAGCCCTTCTTGCAAAAGAAGGATTTACAGGAGCAAAAACAATACTTGATGGGAAAGAAGGATTCTTATCAGCAGTTGCAGGCTTAAATGTTAAAAATAAAGAGCTAGAACTTGGGAATTTTCATATTTTAAATGTGTATTTTAAAAAATACCCTGTATGCCGGCATTTACATTCTTCCATTGACGCCGCAATGAACATAGTCAATAAAAATGATTTAAAAATTGAAGATATCTGTAAGATAATTGTTAAAACTTATAAAATAGCTGCAGAACATGATGAATACAACCCAAAAACAGTAGAGGCAATAAGACAGAGTTTACCAGTAAGTCTGGCCATTGCTATTAAATATAATGAATTAAATCTCGATAGTCTTAAAACTAATGATGATATAATCAATATTTCTAATAAAGTAGCTATTGAATGCAGTGCGGAACTGGATGAAATGTATCCTTCCCTAAGATCATCAATAATATCAATTTATACAGAGGGAAAATCCCATACTGAAAGGGTTGATTTACCGAAAGGAGAGCCCGAAAATCAATTTACTAAATATGAACTTGTTAATAAGTTTAATAACTTAAATTCTCATTTAAATATGGATATTTTATCAATAATAAGCCATTTAGAGGATTACAAAATCAAGGATTTAATGCCAATGATTAATAATAAATTTAAGGTTGATGGTGATTGAATGCAGACACGAGATTTTCTAACTAAAATTGGAATCCATTATAAAAGTTTAGAAGTTTCCACAAAGAGATTTCCCGATAATTCCCAGTTCAGATTTGAAGTTCCAGGAATACAGAAACCCGAAGCAATGAGAGCTTTAATGGACGCCGCAGATAAATACAACGTGGAAATTCACAGAGTAACCCAGACAAAGGGAATAATGCTTTTAACCGACTCTGAAATACTGCAAATGGCTGAGATTGCAAAAGATGCACAGATTGAACTTTTTTTAAGCATCGGACCGCGTGCAACCTATGACACAAGCGCTTCAGCAAGAACTGAAGAAGGAAAAAGAATAGGTTACAGATTAAGAGGATATGAAAATCTGGTGTATGGAATAGAGGAAGTTAAAAGGGCTGTTGAGCTTGGTATTAGAGGAATTGTGGTATACGATGAAGGACTACTCTGGGTGCTTGGAAAGATGCGTAAAAAAGGTGAAATACCAAAAAATACTCATTTTAAAGTATCCGCCCATACAGGACATGGAAATCCCGCTTCTGCCAAGCTACTGGAAGATATAGGGGCTGATTCATTCAATCCGGTAAGAGATCTTCAAATACCAATGATAGCATCTATAAGGAACGCCATAGATATTTCTATTGATTTACATACTGAAAACCCAAAGTCATCAGGCGGATTTATAAGGCATTACGAGGTTCCAGACATAATAAAGTATGCTGCACCAGTTTATCTTAAAACAGGTGGTGCTGTGGCAGGACACCATGGATGGGATACAACCGAAAAACAGGCAGAAGAACGCGCAAGACAGGTATCCCTTGTACAGAACATGATAAATAGATATTATGATGATGCTGTAATGTCAAAAAGAGGAGCTGCAGATTTAGCAATCCCCAAATAAATATATAATCTCTGGAAAGTGTTTTCATGGAAATATCAAAATTAATACAGAATGCAGTAATTGAAGCCAGTACCACCTTCAGAAAAGATCAACTCAATGCTTATGAAAGGGCTTTATCAGTGGAAAGCGATGAAAATGCCTCCTGGGTGCTCCAGCTTTTAATAGAAAATGCAAAAATAGCTGAGGAAAAAAGATTTCCCCTATGCGATGATACAGGAATTCCACATGTTATAGTGGAAATTGGAGAGAATGTAAGTCTACCTGGAAACTTTTTTGATGAGATCAATCTTGGTATCCAGAAAGGATTACAAAAACTTCCTGCAAGACCCATGGCAGTTAGGGGAGATGATATTGAGCGAATAGAACAAAGTAGGGGACTTTATGATGATCCTGGAAAACTGGTTCCTTCTTCCTTTATAATTGATAAAACTCAAAGAAATGGTGTGAATATTCACATTTTAATGTTAGGTGGTGGGCCAGAGATAAGGGCGTCCACTTATAGAGTTTTCCACAGGAGAAATTATAGTAAAGTATTTAATGAAGTTAAAACATGGATGAGATCAGAGGTCACGATGCTTGGATGCACGCCATGCGTCCCTGCTGTAGGCATCGGTAGAACTCATTTTGAAGCTTCGTCATTGATGTTAAAGGCAATGGCACATGGAAATTTAGACCAGCAGTCTAAAATAGAAGAGGAAATAACTGAATCCATTAATGAAACAGGAATAGGAGCACTGGGAATAGGTGGTTCTGTTACTGCACTGGGTTCTTTTGTTAACATTGGCCCCCAAAGAGCAAGCGGTGTTAGAATAGTATCAATGAGACCATGCTGTTTGGTGGAGCCAAGAAGATCATCATTATTCCTCCCTCCCCCAATTCTGGAGTGATATATCATGGCAATAGGAAGAGAAACAATAGAAAGCATACTTAAACTGAGTAATCCCAAATGGAAGACAGCAATTACCAGAGTAGAGCAAAATAAACTTATAACTCGGGGATATCCACAGGAAGAGCTTATAGGAAATATATCATTCTCAGAAATGGTATATTTACTTATTAAAGGAGATATGCCTGGTAAAAAGGAGGCCAAAATGTTGGGGGCAGTTCTTGTATCTTTCTGTGATCATGGAGTAACTCCTCCAAGCAC
This sequence comes from Methanobacterium sp. UBA176, assembly GCA_002505765.1. Lineage (GTDB taxonomy): Archaea > Methanobacteriota > Methanobacteria > Methanobacteriales > Methanobacteriaceae > Methanobacterium_D. Next base: position 7,966 of record DAVZ01000025.1, read on the forward strand.
CCAGGCCGCCAGACTAATGGCATCTGCAGGATCACCTATGCATACTTGCGTGTCTGGAGGACTCCTTGCATTTGGAAAAAACCACGCTGGAGCCATCCAGAGTTCGATGAAGATACTTCAAGAGGGAGTTAAAAGAACTGAAGGGGAATTGGAAGCTGCTGCTTTTGAAATTGTTGAAGAATTTCTACAAATTGGAAAAAAGATACCCGGATTTGGGCACCGGTATCATGATGAAGATCCACGCGCTCCCCGACTTTTAGAGCTAGCAAAAAAGTATGATTGTCTTAAAAACCATACAGAACTCGCTCTTTTTATTCAAAGTATTTTAATGGAGGAAAAAGGAATTAGAATGAATATAGATGGAGCAAATGCAGGTATACTATCTGACATGGGTTTTGATTGGAGTATTGGGACTGGAATATTCATGATTGGAAGACTTCCCGCTATTATTGCCCATGTTCATGAAGAAAAAACCCGAGAACCGCCATTTAGGAAACTTTTTGACCTTGATGAAATACACTATGACGGTGCTGAGAAAATAAAAGATAAATATACTGATAACGTTGAATAATTCTGGAATTCTTCATTAATTATGGGATTTATTATATCCATTATAAATGATGTGTAAAATAATATTAAGTAAAAATAATAACGATAATATATTATTTTTCAAGTTTTGTATGTCCTTTACAAAATTAAATAGTAAAACATAAATATAATTGATCATAAACACTGAATAAGTCTTGGTGATTTAAATGATGACAATATCAGAAGCTATTACTACCATTAAAAGGGCCGAAAATGACGCTAAAAAGCTTTTAGAGGATGCAAAGGAACATGCAGTTGAAATAGTAGAGGGAGCAAATGCTGAATCAGTGAGTATCATGGAGAAAACTGAAAAAGATGCCTTGGAACTACGTAAACAGATCATATTTGATGCAGAATCTAAAGGAAAGAACGACGCCAACCGTATATTAAGAGAGGCTGAAAGCGAAGTATCAAAAATTAAATCACAAATAATTGATAAAATTGATGATGCAACCAGGGTAGTCGTAGATAACATTCTTTAATTAAATTTCTTATTAATAAAATATAGTATAAGTGATAACATGTTCAGACCTGCCAGAATGCGGAAACTTAGAATAATTACCTTGGATTATTATTCTGATTCTCTTGTTAAATCACTACACGATTCAGGGGTTGTTCAGATCCATGATATCTCTGAAGGTATTAGAGAAGATGTTGAATGGCGTGAGATACTCAAACCATCAAGTGTTAGTCCTCATACAAGCAATATAATATCTTTTTTGGCAAGAATAACCAATATAACTGAATTTTGGGATAGTATAGAAACAGAAAAGGTAAGCCCCTTAATGCTGTTAAAAAGTTTTATAAATCCAGAAATACCAGAGAAAACCGAAATAAAGGATTCAAATAGAGAAGAAATACTTGAAAACTCTGATGATTTACTTGATAAAGTGGAATCAAGGACCGTAATCATTCAGCAAAGGTTAGAAGAACTTGAATCCAATAGGATCCAGCTTGAAAGTGATTATAATTCTGCAAAAAATCTTGAATTTTTAGATATAGATATTTCTGACTTAATTGATACTGATTTTACATATATAATAACTGGCAGGATATCTCTGGAAACATATGAAAATTTCAAAAAAGAGATAAGCGATTTAACAGACAAAATAGTTCTTAGAGAAAGTGAGGGTGGAGAGGAGACTAAAAAAACTGTAGTTATTATAACTTTGAAGAATTATAAAGAAGAACTCGATAAAATTTTAAGGAAATTTGAGTTCGAGAGATTCGATATTTCAAGGCTTACAGGAAAACCCAAAGAAGCAATAAAGAAAATTGAAATTGAAATAGAGAATATTAAAAAAGAAAAAAAGAATCTAATAAAAGAAACGGCAGATATAGCAGATAAATGGAGAGAAGACATTCTAATTTTAAAGGAACAGTTAGAAATTGAAAGGGAAAAATGTGAAATATTTTCATCATTTGCAAAAACTGATAAAACCTATATGCTTGAGGCATGGGTGAAAAAAAATGACCTGGACGAAGCTCTTGAAATAATTAAAACGTCAACTAAAGAACACTCTATAGTTGATGTTAAAAACCCGGATGGTGAAGATAATATCCCTGTTCATCTTGAAAATCCAAGGTTTGCAAAACCATATGAGTTTATGACTAAGATGTATTCTCCACCACAGTACTCTGAATTAGATCCAACTGTTTTTTTTGCCATAGTATTCCCCTTTTTCTTTGGATTTTGTCTTACTGATGGATTTTACGGTATACTCGTTACTATAGTAGGTTATATCATTTTCAGAGGTTTAGGCAAAAAAAACAAAGTTCTTAGAAGTTTTGGAATTATTCTTATTGCCAGTGGTGTCTGGACCATCATACTTGGTCTTATTACCAATGGGTTTATAGGAGATTTATTCCCAAATTATCTTGGAATAAACAATCCTGTTGTGATTCCACAGATAGATGCATTTGTAAATCCTCAAAACATTTTGATTTTAGCTTTAATTGTGGGAGTTATTCATATAACCCTTGGATTAATTCTTGGCGCTTATAATAATATAAAAAAAGGTTCTATTGGCGATGCATTGGGAGAACAGATTTGCTGGCTTATTCTCATATTAGGCGTTATTCTTTTAGGAGTTGCTTATCTCTTTAACATAGGCTCCATCTATATAGGGATAGGAGTGGCCATAATCGGATTGGTAATATTAATCTATAAAAATGGCGCTTTTGGAGCTATGGATGTGATGGGCCTGTTGGGAACAATTTTCTCGTATTCAAGGTTGCTGGCACTTTGTCTATCAACAGGGGGTATGGCAATTGCAGTAAACATCGTTGCATTTAAAGTTGTTGGTCCAATACCTTATATTGGAATAATTTTAACAATACTGGTTCTTCTTGTAGGACATTCAGCAAATGCCACAATTCAATCTCTGGGTGCGTTTATACATTCCATGCGTTTACATTATGTAGAATTTTTCAGTCAATTTTACACTGGTGAAGGTGCTAAATTCAAACCATTCTTTGCTAAAAGAAAAATTACAAAAGTAGAAGGTAAATAAAACAAATTAAAGAATAATCAATTAAAAATAAAATCATGTATTAGGGATAACTAAATTAAAATCCTAATTTGATATTAAATCAAAGTAATATGATTATAGAGGTGAAAAAATGGTCGAAATAAGTTTAGGAACAGCATTAGTAGCAATAGGTGCAGGTTTAGCTATAGGAATTGCAGGTTCACTATCAGGTCTTGGACAGGGTCGTGTAGCTGCAACAAGTGTAGGAGCAGTGGCAGAAGATCCAACCATGTTTGCAAGAGGAATCGTGTTTACGGCTCTACCAGAGACACAGTCTATATATGGTTTCCTGATAGGATTACTTCTTATTGTATTCTCTGGAATGATGGCTGGAGAGGCAGTACAAACTAATTTCGGTATTTTGGCCATAGGTGCAGGTTTAGCTATAGGAATTGCTGCTGCAGGATCAGCTCTTGGACAGGCCAATGCCGCTTCTGCAAGTGTAGGAGCAGTAGTTGAAGATCCAACCATGTTTGCAAGAGGTATTGTATTCTCAGCTCTGCCAGAGACACAGGCTATATATGGTTTCCTGATAGCATTACTACTTATTGTATTCTCTGGAGTAATGTGAGGATAAACAGAAGAATAAACCAGCGATTTTATCTAAATCGCTTTTATCTTCTAAATGGAACATATATAAATACCAGGAAATAGTAAATTTTTGGAGAATGCTCAAGGAAATAGTAAATAAAAAATACAGGGGATAATAAAAAATGAGCCCTGGAACAGAAAAAATATTAGAAAGTATATTCTTAGATTCCCATGCTAAAACAACTGAAATAGTTAATAAAGCTGAAGAAGAGGCTGAAAAGATCATCAGTGAAGGTAAAATGAATGCTCAGAAAAAAAAGGAAGAAATTATGGAGAGCGCAAAAAGAGAAGCAGAAATAAAATATCAACAGATAATGTCAGATGCAAAATTGAATTCAAGAAGAAAAATACTTACAGCAAGAGAAGAAATAATGGAAGAAACCTTCCAGAGGGCTGAAGAAAAACTTAGTAAAATGGCTTCTGCAAGATCAGAAGAATATACCAGTTCCTTATTAAAACTCATAAAAGAAGCTTCATTGGAAATTGGAGGGGGTTCTTTAGAGATTTTCCTAAAAGATGGAGATTTTGAAAGTATAAATAAATCTTTAAAATCCATTGAAAAGGAGGTTTCTGAAGAGACTGGCAACGAAACTGTATTAAAATTTGGAGATACAATAAATACCATTGGTGGGGTTATATTAAAAACTGAAAATGGTAATATTGAGGTCAACAACACAATTGAGGCTAGAATGGAGCGTTTCAAAGGTTTTCTACGATTAGAAGTTGCAAGGATTTTATTTGAATAAGGTGAGATAAAAATGGCTGATGCTTCAATATTTGGTTTTATTTCCTCAAATATGGTTACATTGATTTTGTTTGGTGCTGTTATAACAGGTTTAATTGTAGTGCTGATTTCAGTGAGAGAATTTTCAAAATTAGCTCCCTTTGCTTATCCAAATGCAAGGATAATGGCAAGGAGAGGGAAAATGCTTGATAAAAAGCAGATAGTTGAAATTATAGATACAAAAAGACTGGATGATATATATAATCTTGTTGGAGAAATGCCTGAATACAAAAAATACATTGAAAAATATCCATTTGAAAAAGCCATGGACATGCATCTTGCAGAAACTCATGAATTACTATTTAAAATATCTCCAGATAAATTTAAAGACTTTTTCGAGTCTTTTGTTAGTAAATGGGATGTCAGAAATATAAAAACTGTTATTACCGCCAAAGAAGCAGGTATGGATACTGAATCAATAAAAGATATTATAATTCCATTTGGAAAATTAAAGAAGGAAACATTAAATAGATTGATGGATGCCGAAAATATTGACGATATAGTAGATATCCTTAAGGATACAGAATATTATGATATTCTTAATGATGCAGTGCCTTTATACAAAGAAAAAGATATATTATTACCACTTGAAGCAGCTCTAGATAAATATTATTATGGAAAATTATTTGAAATTGTTTCTGAAGCTTCTAATGAGGATGAAAAGGTTTTACATTCCCTTATTACCAAACAAATAGACATAATCAACCTTAAAATAATTTTACGTGCCAAGTTCGAGGGAATTGAATTCAAAGATATTGAAGATTACATTATTCCAGGCGGTTATCAGGTAAGCGAATGGAAGCTTAAAGAATTAATAGATGCTGAAAAAATTACTGATTTTGCAATTAAGCTTGAAGGAACTGATTATTATGATATTTTAAGCGATACAATCCCAGTTTACGAAAAAACAGGGTCAGTATCAGCTCTGGAATCTGCCTTAGATAAATATGCACTTGAATTAGGCAGATTTTTATCAAAAAGGAGACCTTCAACTATAGGACCTAGTGTTGATTTTCTTACCAGAAAAGAGATCGAGACCAAGAATTTGAAAATTATTTACCGAGCAAAAAATGAGGGTTTCTCTCCTAAAATTATAAGAGACATGCTAATAGGAGGTTGAGTATGAGTAACAATCCATCCAAATCATCCATATCAGTTGTAGCTGATATAGACACAGTTACAGGTTTTAAACTAGGAGGTATAGACAAAGTTCACAGTGTTGAGAACCCGGAAGAGGCAAAAAAAGCTATAAATGATCTTATAAATCAGGGAACCTCAATAATAATTACTACAGAAAAAATTGGGGACGAATTAAGAGAATTTATTGATAGAGTTACTAAAAACAAGACACTGCCAATAATAGTAGAAATACCAGATAAAACAGGGCCAATTAAAAGAAAAACAGATCCAATTAGAGAGCTTGTAAAAAGAGCCATTGGTATTGAAACTATAAAATAAATGTTAAAGATACTGAAAAATGGAATAACTGGAGGAATATTATTGATTACAGGGAAAATTATTAAGATATCAGGGCCAGTCGTGGTCGCTGATGGTATGAAAGGAACTCAGATGTATGAGATGGTACGTGTAGGTGAAGAGAAACTCATCGGTGAGATTATTGAGCTTGAAGGAGATACCGCCACAGTTCAAGTTTACGAGGAAACTGCAGGAATTAAACCTGGAGAAATGGTTGAAAGTACAGGTGGACCACTCTCTGTTGAATTAGGGCCCGGACTAATCGGTTCTATTTTTGATGGAATTCAGCGGCCACTTGAAAATATTAAGGTTTTAACTGGAGACTACATTGAAAGAGGTGTGGCTGTTCCTGCATTACCTAAGGAAAAGAAATGGAAATTCATACCAAAATTAAAAGCTGGTGACGAAATTGCAGGCGGAGATATCCTGGGTGAAGTTCAGGAAACCTCTTCTATAGTTCATAAAATAATGGTTCCTCCAAATGCATCTGGTATTTTAAAGAACATTGCAAAAGAGGGAGAATACACCATAGAAGAAGATATTGCGGAAGTAGAAACCTCTTCAGGGGTTGAAAAACTGCAATTAGTGCAAAAATGGCCTGTAAGAGTTGGAAGACCATATATAAATAAACTCGACCCTGATATACCCTTAATAACAGGTCAAAGAGCACAGGATACTTTTTTCTCCGTTGCAAAAGGTGGTACAGCTGCTATGCCCGGTCCATTTGGCTCCGGGAAAACTGTGACACAACAACAGCTTGCAAAATGGGCTGATGCAGATATAATTGTATATGTAGGGTGCGGAGAACGTGGAAACGAGATGACAGAAGTTTTAAAAGAGTTTCCAGAACTTGAAGACCCAAAAACTGGTAAACCCCTTATGGACAGAACTGTTCTTATCGCCAACACATCTAATATGCCTGTGGCAGCAAGGGAAGCAAGCGTCTACACAGGAATTACAATAGCAGAATACTTCAGAGATATGGGTTATGACGTGGCGCTTATGGCAGATTCGACCTCAAGATGGGCAGAAGCTATGCGTGAGATTTCAGGAAGGCTTGAAGAGATGCCTGGAGAAGAAGGATACCCAGCTTACCTTGCATCACGTCTAGCACAGTTCTATGAAAGAGCAGGTAGAATAACCTGTATTGGAAAAGAAAGTGAAGAAGCATCTTTAACTGTTGTTGGTGCTGTTTCTCCTCCTGGTGGTGACCTTTCAGAACCTGTAACTCAAAATACACTGCGTATTTCCAAGGTATTCTGGGCACTTGATGCATCTCTGGCTGATAAAAGACATTTCCCATCAATAGACTGGTTGCAGAGTTATTCATTATATGTTGACAGTATATCGGAATGGTGGAATTCAAATGTAGGAGAAGATTGGAGACAAACACGGGATAATGCAATGGTTCTCCTGCAAAAAGAGTCAGAATTACAGGAAATAGTTCAGCTTGTAGGGCCAGATGCTCTTCCTGACCGGGAAAGAATAACCCTTGAAAGTACCAGGATGATCAGGGAAGATTTCCTGCAGCAAAATGCGTATCACGAGGTTGACACTTATTGTTCACCAAAAAAGCAATATGGAATGTTAAAGACCATAATGGAATTCCATGAAAATTCGACAGCCGCACTTGAACGGGGTGCATCACCTGATGACATAATAGCTCTTACTGTAAAAGAAGATATTGGACGTATGAAATACATACCTGAAGCTGAATTTGATGGGGAAATCAAAAAGATTCAGGATGAAATAGTTAAACAAACTAATGAGGTATGAAAATGGATATAAATATCAAAACAAGAGAGTACACAACCGTATCTGAAGTTGCGGGCCCTCTTATGACTGTGGAAGGTGTGGAAGGAGTATCTTACGGTGAAATTGTCGACATTGAAACACCATCTGGGGAAAGTAGAAGAGGGCAGGTTTTAGAAGTTAGAGAAGGTCTTGCGGTTGTACAGGTGTTTGAAGGCACAAGTGACCTCAATACAGCTACAACTAAAGTCAGATTTACAGGTGAGACTGCAAAACTTGGAGTCTCCCTTGACATGCTTGGTAGGGTTTTCGGCGGTACAGGAAAACCTATTGACGGCGGTCCTGAAATTATCCCAGATAAAGAACTTGATATCCACGGGGCTCCAATGAATCCAACTGCAAGAGAATTTCCAGCTGAATTTATCCAAACAGGTATTTCAACCATTGATGGGATGAATACCCTGGTTCGAGGCCAGAAGCTTCCTATATTTTCAGGATCAGGTCTACCTCACAATGAACTAGCAGCACAGATTGCAAGACAGGCAAAGGTTCTTGCTGAAGAAAGTGAGTTTTCTGTTATCTTCGTAGCAATGGGAATTACCCACGAAGAGGCAAACTACTTCATGAGGGATTTTGAGCGAACCGGTGCACTTGAAAGAGTTACAGTATTTATGAACCTTGCAGACGACCCTGCAATTGAAAGAATCATTACTCCAAGGATGGCCCTTACAACAGCAGAGTACTTTGCTTTCGAACATGATATGCACGTTCTGGTTATTCTAACCGACATGACAAACTACTGTGAAGCATTAAGAGAAATTTCTGCTGCACGAGAAGAGGTTCCAGGTCGAAGAGGATATCCTGGTTACATGTACACTGACCTTGCTTCTATATATGAGAGAGCGGGCCGTATGATTGGTAAAGAAGGCTCAATTACCCAGATGCCCATTCTTGTTATGCCTCAAGATGATATAACTCACCCTATTCCTGATCTGACAGGATATATTACTGAAGGACAGATAGTGTTAAGTAGAGATATTCACAGGAAAGGAATATATCCGCCAGTAGATGTACTTCCATCCCTTTCACGATTGATGAGTGGTGGAATAGGTGAAGGGCAAACAAGGGAAGATCATAGTGGTGTTTCAGACCAGCTTTACTCTGCATATTCTGAAGGCCGTGATTTAAGGGATCTGATGGCTGTTGTAGGTGAAGAAGCATTAACAGAGCGTGACCGAAAATATCTAACCTTTGCAGACAATTTCGAAAAGGAATTCGTAACTCAGAGAAGAGATGAAGACAGATCCATACAGGGTACACTTAATCTTGGATGGGAACTTTTAAGCTTATTACCTGAAGCAGAACTTAAAAGGGTTAGATCAGAGCATATTCCAAAATATCACCCTGCACATAAACAATAACCTCCTTTATTTATTTTAAAGAGGGATAAAATGGCACAAGAGATGATAGAGGGAGTTAATCCTACAAGAATGGAACTCCTTAAACTTAAAGATCGGGAAAAACTTGCAATAAAGGGGCATGGCCTCCTTAAAGAGAAAAGAAATGCCCTTATAATGGAATTTTTCAGTATTCTGGATCGAGTTAAAGGACTACGAGAGAATGTAGAAAAAAAATTAGAACAATCATTTGCCGATCTTATATTAGCAAAGACAATGATGGGTGATTTTGAGGTTAGGAAGGCTGCAATGTCTGTAAAAGGATCATTAGATATCAGTGTGGACACACGAAACATTATGGGAGTAACGGTACCTGTAATTGAATATGAAGATATGAAAAAATCCATGACCGAGAGAGGTTATGGGCTGGTTGACACTTCTGCCAAGCTGGATGAATCTTCAAGAGGATTTGAAGAGGTAATTAAGCTCATACTAGAGCTTTCAGAGATTGAAATGACGGTAAAACTGCTTGCAGGCGAAATAGAGTCAACAAAAAGAAGGGTAAATGCATTAGAACACATTATCATTCCACGATTAGAAAATACAGTTAAATACATTGAGATGCGTCTTGAAGAGATGGAAAGGGAGAATTTTGTAAGATTGAAGATGATCAAAAAGGCCATGGGGACTTAAAATGGTTAGAATAATAACAAGACTTGATGAAGTTAAAAAAGAGTATGCTGAACTTGAAGAACGCGCATTGGGTGATTTTAAAGTCGGTACCATTATTGGTAAACTAAGGGCCATAATTGCAGATGAAGAAGTTGAATTTAAAGCCAATGAATCTAAATCAATTGAAATCAAACCAATCACTATTCCTGCAAATCATATTACCTTTGTAGCAGCATATGCATCTAACAGGTACGGACATTGCATTGCCGTTGGTGAAGAAATACCTCTTCCAATGAGCTTTAAAAAAAAAGTGGATCATACCTCATTTGTTGCAATTCTTAAAGGTCAAATAAAAAAAGATGATTTACTCGGAGTTTTAATACTTCTTCCAGTTGAAATGTTGAAGTAACCCGCTCCTTTCTTCCTTTAATCCATATAAACCATGATTTGTACCATATTCTCTTCAACTTTTATCTTTGTATTAATATCATCATTTTCCTTTTCAATTCCTCTTAATTTATAAAAAACATTGGAAATTGAAATTGTATGAAAATCACCTGTTTTATTTTCTGGTTTTGAAGAAATTAACAGTAATATGGCACCTTTATCTTGAATTGTGACATTATAATTAATTCCATTTATATAAACTGCATCTGATAATCTTAGTAGAAGTTTTATGAGTTTAATTGGAAGTTCGCTTTTACTTATTATTCTTTTAATCAGGTCATTTTCTCTGCATTGTTCAATACTAATTTCCATATTAGCCCTCCCTCATTCTAAATAATTTTGTTTCAGTACACTCAATTGAAAATAATTATATCAAACAAAATAAATATAGATGGTAGATGACTAAATTAGATCGTGCAGATAATCTGTTGAAAAAACAATTAGTCAGTTTAAATAGGCATCTCCCCCCAAGGCGTAAAACACTGGCTGAACTTCTGGAAGAGGAACAGCCCCATGTAATGGGAGCAGATAGTTCAAGGCATAGATTTAAAAACTCTGAACTAAAGAAAATAGCAGCTATGATTGATGAGGAAGAATATAAAAATTTAAAACTTCCCATTTATATCGAAATCCAGTCCAGCACCTCTGGAGCAAGAATAACAGGAAAGCTTGAAACCAAAATTGTTAGTGAAACATTAAAAATCCATCCCTGTAAAAGCGAGCTTTTTATTTACAGAGCTGATGTAAAAGAGCTGAGAAAAGTATTTCCAACGGCTACCCAGTACATATTTTTAGTGAGGTAGCCCTTAAAATTGTAAAGAGGTTTTATTTTGAGCATAGACCCAATAGAAAATATTCTAAGTGATCCAGATAAACGTGCCAAGCTATATATGGTTTTTGTTGGCACTATAATCCTTTCCACTGTTTTAATTACTGTAGGTGCCATAATTTTTATCCTGTATCTTGTAGGGATAATCTAATCTTATTAAAAAGGATTTAATTTAAAATGTTAGATTTCGGGCAAGAATTTTTTGAGGAAATGGCCCTAACCTTTTATAAACTTTTTGAACCGTCTTATCTGCATTCTGAATTGCTTCTTCCAGAGTTTTACCTTTTTTAACAACTGTAGCTGCAGGTTCATCCTTTTCAATTATAACATTTTTTTCAGGAATGTCGTATACTCCTTCAAAATTTAAATTTCCTGCAACAGAGCGCCATTTTGCAAATACGACCATTTTAACAGCATAGCCCTTTGATTCAGGCACATCTATTATAGCTCCATTTGATGCTTTAAAATGCGCATCGAACATATTTATGCCCAGCATTTCTTCAGCACACTCCAGTGTTCCCTGAAATCTTGGATTTACCTCTATTATGTAGAGTTCATCTCCAGTATCTATCATGTCTACGCCGTTTGATCCCATAAGGGAAAGTTTCATTACAACTTCTTCTGCTGTATTTTTTATTTTGGGGTCATCTTTATAGGGTACTATATTTCCACAGTATGCAAATTCATCTGGCTGTCCAAGATGGTTATCTCCAATTATCTGTCTGCTTGTTAAAATTGTTCTGGCTTCATTTTCTGTAGATAAAACCGATGCACTTATACTTTCACCTTCTATGACTTCCTGCAGCATGAATCCACTAAAGTCTGAATTTGGAGTGGTTTCCTCAAACCTGCGAATATCTTTTCCCCCGGCACCTTTAACAGGCTTAACAATAAATTTTTTATCTTGATTGTCACTAACTATCCGGGAAGCTTCTTCATATGATGATATTGAAAAGGTTTCAGGAACATTAAATTTCTTTTTTAGAATCTTATAAAGGTTGTATTTATCCTCAACATGTCCTATCCTTTTGTTTCCAATGATCTTTGATTCTGGAAATTTTTCTGGAACTGCCCCAGTGCTGCAGAGTATAAAATCAACATCATCTACAACTTCATATGCGTATTGGTGAAGTAAGTCAGGATCATATTTTTCTGCATAATTACCGCATGTTTCAAAGGGTAATTGTGATAGTATGCATCTTAAATAATCAGAACATTTAACCAGGTCACTTGTACAAAAATAATCTACAGAATACACTTTATTTCCCATCTTTTTTGCAGAACATGCCACAGGCCGTGTATTTGTACCTACAACGAGTATTTTATTCATAGGATTTACACCTTCATTTTAGATACTCACATTTAATGGTTTATACTCATTGAATTTATGCATTTGGGGTTAAGTTCACTCAGGAATTATTTTTTTAATGACAAACTAATTAAGTAGTATATAAGGAATAGTCCCGAGCGGAGTCGAACCGCTGTCGCCGGTTCCAAAGACCAGCAGGATTACCACTACCCTACGGGACTATACAAACTAAAATAAACAGACTATCTGAGCTGTGGCAAGTCAAATGTTTACTGTTTTTAATATTTAAATATATCGATTGTTAATATTATTGAAATGCCCATTCAATCTCTATCTTATTTAAATGTATTTTTATATGTTTTAACGGTTCAAGAATTTTTATTTGAATTTAATTTCCACTTTAAGGGATATTATGTTAATTTTAACCCCCCCCAAGTATTACAATATTCTTTTTTTTTATTCACCATAACTTATAATTTTTTTTTTGGAAAAATTTAAAAAATAATCAATCCTTAAAATGGCCCGGGACTTAAAAAAAAATTATAGAAAACTAAATAAGCTCAAAGTAATGATCAAACCCTTTTATCACATGAACTGTTGAATCTACATTTACCGCATTTATTAGGATTATCTGTGGAATTAAATTCCTTTTCCCCGGAAATCAATTCATGCATATGATTAACAATATCATTTATTTGTTTTTCTGCCTTTTCATCAAAATAAGATGCCCAAAATACCCTATCAGTGCCTCTTTGACGTAGCGAAGCCACAATTTTTCTATCTTCTTTAATCATGTCCTTGAATGCCAGACAGTATCCGTAAACCTGATTTATGCTCGAAGGATAGGCTATTGTACCTGGCTTATCGTCTATTATCACAAATTCATCTGGGGTCATCCAAACTTCATCAATGAATCCCCTTATTCCATACGTTGCAGAAATTACAGGGAACTCTCTGGATAAAATTTCGGCAGTTTTTGATGTCTCCATCATTTCATCGAAGGTTGCTGGTTCTGCATCTTCCCTGAACTTTTCTTCTAAAATCGAATGTTCATGAGATCCTCTGATCATGGATTTTGTAGGTTCAGTCTTGACCCTGCGCACATTTTCAAGGAAAATACTGTACTCACAGTACCCCTGAGTATTAAGCCAGCTTATCGGAAAATTATTTTTGTTTTGAAATATTTTAACCCCTGAAATTGATGGATGTGGAATTAAGTTTGCACCAAATGACATGAATACCGCCTATAAAAACTTCTATTTTACTCCCTGGTATTATTAGAAGTCTGAAGCAGTATATAAATTATATATATTCAACTTTGAAAAATCAGGGGCTAATAAAGAAATCATAAATAATAATTAAGTGACTATATGTGAAAAAGTCCATGAAGCCCTTTCCAGTGCCATTTTTCTTTTCTATCCCATCCTGTAGCTACATTAGGAATATACCTCATTTTACCGTTGAAAAAATAACCATCCTTTACAGAATTAAGCCCCACAAGTATTAAAACACCCTTTGAGCGGGAAAATGCCACAAAATACTGCCTTATAAGGTCATCGAAAGCTCTATCCAGCCCATCCCTTTCTGGTTTACCTATGGGAGAATATTTTCTCATATTATCCTCTATAGTACACGATTTACCCGGAGTCCCTGGAAATCGCTTGAAAGAGTGATATGAATGGTTCATTTTAAAATCAGAACCTACATCAACCACTACAATGGGGAATTCAAGCCCCTTTGACTGGTGAATTGACATCACATTTATCTGGTTTTGGGGAAGTTCTTCAAGAATATCAACATCTATTGTAATTACCCCTATGGCAATGGGAACAAAAATATTCCATATTGCTTCGATAGTTGAATCCCTTTGCCGTTTATTTTCATCTAAAATAATTTTTGCATTAAAATCGCTGAATAGACTTGTTTGAGTAATGGTTTTAGTTATAACTTCCAGATATACCCTCCATTCTGGATCATGTATTTCTGGTATCCATTCAATCATGCTGTAAATAAGATCATTGAGTGATACCTCTTCCCTAAATTCTATCTTCCATGTATCTAAAAAATCCTGAATAAAGTCACTGTTTTTAACATAATTTAATGCCCTTGAACGCCATGAATTAAACCTATAAACTGAATTTTGAGGCAATCCCTTGAGTTCATTCTGTATTAACCCCCTTGGATCAATGCACTCCATCAGCAGCCCACATATTGTTTCAACAGCCTTTATTCGGGCTAAATTCTGTCCCCGAGGATTAAATATCGGTATTTGAGGATTATATTGATTCAATTCATCTTTAAGTAGACAGGGAAGTCGCTGCTTTCCTTTAAAATCTAATTCCAGAGGTGAGCTGCATAAAAGAGCTATATCCCCTGGAGACCCTTCTTTTTTATCTATGATTATATCGAATACTTTATGGTTATGCTTAAAATTAATTCCATCTCCATTTATGATTTCATTTAGAAATAAAGCAAGATCTCTGGCCAGGGAACCAACATCATCTCTAAACATTCCCATAACTGGAAATTCGGGAGAAAACTCTTCATCTGAATATTTTATTGGCTTTTTACCTTCAATACGTGCCTTTTCATAGCCTTTATCAATGGTAATAAATTCATTACAGAAGTTCACAATTTTTTTTGTTGATCTGTAATTTCTGGCTAGATTAATAAAAGAAGGTTTTACATTAAGTTCATCCTCTATCCTTTTGTTAAAATCCCTGAAAAGCTCTACTGTAGCTCCTCTAAACCTGTAAAGTGATTGATCGTCATCTCCAACTACAATAATACATCCACTGTTTTCTATTGCTGCTCTTGCTATCTGGAAGTAAATGGTTTCTTGAAGGAGATTGGTATCCTGGTATTCATCAACAAGAATTATTTTTATGCCTTTTAAAAATTTTTTAAGCTTTCCATTTTGAAGATTCTTTAAAAATTCATCTTCAAGCATTGAAAAATCAAGCAAAGACCTTTTCTGGAGTTCTTCTATGTAATCTAAAATTGCATCCCGCGCTATTTCAGCTCCGGGATGGTTATAATTATCTATAAATTCATCGAAATTGATTCTATCATGGTAAATTCTGTCTTTTATTTCAAGAAGTATCAGACTCATGATTGAAACGTTTAATCTGGACTTAGTACCTCTGATCTGGTTAAGGAACCTTTTTAACTGTATATCTTTTTGACGCCCATGAACTAGAAGTCCAATTTTAGTCATTAATGAATTAGAAACAAAATCTTCAATTATAGTGAATTGTGAATAGTTTAAATCCATATTTTTTCTTAATACATCCTCAGAAATGCTGTCGATAGTTCCAATTGTAATTTTATTAAAATTTATGGCAAATAAATCCCCTATAATACCTGAATATTTAGTACTATTTATAAAGCTGGATTTTAACCTGTTTCCCCAATCTATAATTCTATTTCTTAGCTGTGATGCTGCTCTACGCGTAAAAGTAGTGGCCAGAATTTCTGATGGTTTTATGCAATCTACAAAAATAAATTTTAGAACTTTAAGGACCATTACTGTTGTTTTTCCGCTTCCTGGCCCTGCTACAATGAATAATGAATCATCTGTCTTTGCGTTTATGGCCTTATATTGTTCAGGATTTATTGAAGCTCTTATGTCTCTTCCAAGCTCTTTTACAACTGCTTCTTCAAAATCAGAATATTCGATCATGAAATTCAAAATTATTCATCTTCTTTTGCAATTAAATCCTTCTTACTAATCTTGCTCTTGAGCATGGTCCAGAAATCTTTATCCTTACTGGGTTTTAATTCATTTTCCAGGATAGTAGCTTTATTTAATTCTCTTTCATAGTTTTTATTTAGTTTTTTGTTTTCTGCTTCCACTGATTCCAGTTTTCTTTTTAATTCGGCATTTTCAGACTCTAATTCCTGAATTTTAGATACATCAACTCTGTATTTTTTGTTGGCCTTGGTGTGTTTGCTCAGAAGTTCCTTGTAGGATTTTGATAGTTCGCCGTGTTTCCATTCAAGTTCCTTGAATTCTCTCTGGTATTCGCCCACGTTTCTTTCATATCCTTTAAGCTTGCTTATGTATTCCTTTAAAGCCCATGTATCCTCTACACCAAAAAGTTCTTTAAAATATTTTTCTGGTATTATGAGTACTCCATCTTTACATTGGAGATTATCAGTTCTTTTAAGAGGTATAAGATACTGATTATACTCGTAAACCTTTTGTTTACCCCCAACCATCTTCTTTGCCTTTTTTTTGTAGCACTTTACAAAGGTTTTAATCATCTGTACCATTTGGTCCCAACTCCAGAGTTGAAGTCTGAATTTCATGAAATAATTGGAGCAAGTTAACTCTAAATTGTTTTATATTACGTTATACTCTTATATATTCGCAACTAATCCCATGAAATATGTTTCTTTTTGGTATTTTTATATCTTACCATCCCATATGGAGTAATAAAAAACAGTTATTTTATATCAACAACGATTTCAACTGACATTCTAAACCTCTTTTTTTAAAGAAATAAAAACAGTAAGATTATGATTTAAATAAAAAAAATTTAATTTCCCTTCAAGGTTTTAATCTGTTCCTGACGGTCTTTAAGTCCAAGAGTTAAAAACAATATAAAAGTTGCTGCAATGACTACTACAATGCATACAAATTCATAACCAGCATAGCTGCTACCTTCTAATACTAATACACCAAACTAACTGGCCAGTGCTGGCATTTATATTAGTTAATGCCTGTCCTGAAGCTCTGTACCATAATACTTTCAGATAGCATTATGTATCTCAAAGGAGTTATGGTAATCATTTCCAGGACAATTATATTACCTGATAAGACAAATATATAAAAAGATGAGGCAAAGAAACATAAAGAAGCTTGCAATTAATGTAAAAGCTACCTGTAAACATCACCATTTAAACTGAACTTATCAAGCATTCCATTATATGTGCCAAACAGTTATTAAATAACAAGGGGAAGGAAACATCAAACTTGCTTTTGAAGCAGATAAAGACTGTGAAACCACTTCAAAAGAGGGCAAAAATACTATAGTCACCTGACTTAAGCCAGAACCTATGGATATACCTGTAACAAGTTTAACTTCCCTGTTTACAAGCAAATTTATTTGAACAACTGGATCTTCAGTGCGCTTTTCAACTTTCCATAATACAGATAATAATGCTGTAGAATGAAGTGAAAAATAGGAAAGATATATGGATTTAAGTCTTTTCAGTAAATATTAAACATAATAGGATGCATTTATGTGATATTTATGTTTAAATTCCTTTTTTACACTCCACTATATGAATAATGTATTTTTAAATTTATTAAATAGAAATAATGAAATATTATAATACACTAATTTGTAGTAAATCATTCCAATAAACAGAATACTATGAAATACACCTAATCTGTAGTGAATATATCCAATTAATGTCAGGTTATTTTTATGAAAATCAGTTTTTATAATGTGCCAATATCATTCAAAAACTACTTGATCATGTCATTTATAGCTCTACTTGTTTATCTTTCTATTTTAATTGTTAGAGTTAGTAGTCCAATCAGTGATTATCTAATTATAATTATTTATTTAATGGTTACTTCTTCTGTATTCATTAGCCTTTTTTATGCTGTTAAAAATTCTAAAAAATATGGTAAACACACCCAAAAAGCATGGAAAACATTAGCAATAGGCTTTTTGTTTTTTGCCATTTCTGATTCATTATGGTACCTGTTAGGGATAAAATCCGAATATGCTTATCTAATTAGCTTTACCTATTTAATAGCCTATATTCTATTAACAGCAGGAGTATTTCTCTTCCCAGGATTTCCTTTTACTAAAGAAAAAAGGTTTAAAACTTTTTTAGACATGGGGACAGTGATTTTATCGGCCGGATTAACTTTTTTGGTTTTTTTATTCATACCTGCAATTGAAAATAATCATTTAAGCATCCAACTCTCATTATTATACATGGGTACTCTTATATTAGATTTTGCCCTTTTCTTTGCCCTGGTTAAACTATTATTCAGCCATCATAATCCTAAAACAATTGAACCTATTATGATTTTGACCATTGGATTAATAGTGCTAATTATAACTGATTCATTATATATTAGTAATGATCTGAAAGGAATTTATACAAAAAACGGTTTATTAAGTATAGGATGGACTATAAGTTATGTTTTAATAGGATTAGCAGCTTTCTCACAGGCTACAAACCACCAGACTAAATTTAAACTATTCTCAAAATCCAAATTAATATCTTGGAGACTGTCCTGGATTCGCTATCCGCAGTTTTTATGGGTGATTTTTGCATATACATTATTGATATGGAGCTATAATTTCCCAAGTAATCCATACACGTTAATTATCTCAATAGGGGTAGGAATTACAATTGCCCTAATTTTTATTCGCCAGTTATTTGTATTAAATGAAAATGAAAAACTATATGAATCTGCTAAAAAAGAGATAATAAGACGTAAAAAAGCTGAAAAAGAGATTAAAATGTCATTAGAAGAAAAGGAAGTTTTATTAAAAGAAGTTCATCACAGGGTTAAAAATAATTTGCAAATAATTTTAAGTTTGCTGAGTTTGCAATCGCTTCACAATAAAGATGTCGAATATGATGAATTGCTGAAGGATAGCCAGTCACGTATAAAGTCGATGGCTTTAATACACGAAAAATTGTACCATTCTAAGAACATGGCCATGATTAACTTTGCAGATTACATACCAGAAATTGTTAATGAACTTCTGAAATCTTATAACTTAAATCCACAAGTTAAAACCAATTTTAATATTGAAGATATCTACTTGGATATTGATACCGCTGTTCCATGCGGTTTAATAATAAATGAACTTACATCAAATTCGCTTAAACATGCCTTTGAAGAAGGAATGCATGGAAAAATCATGATAACACTTCATAAAAAAGAAAATAAATACGAATTAACGATTAAAGATGATGGAAAAGGAATACCCGATGATATAGATCCTGATAGTTCTGATACCCTGGGTTTAAAAGTTGTAAATGCATTAATCCATCAAATTGATGGAGATATAAAGCTTAATAGAAATAATGGGACAGAATTTGTAATTAAATTTAAAATTCATGATTCAATCCATAAAAATTATTAAGATGATATTTATCTAAAAGCGGCTATAAATCCGTTGAAAACATCCTTAACAGACTGAATTAAGGGATTTTTAGCTTCTACAGGAGTTTTCATATTTTCCAATCTGTCTATTCTAAAGTAAATTGGTGGATGTGGATCCCATGCCAGCCAGCCTGGAATTCTTGATCTGGACACTCTTTCAAGCTGCAGTTTCTTAAAAGCGATTTTTCTAAGGGCTTCAGCAAGTACTTCAGGTTTACCAATTTTAATTGCAGATAAAAGGTCAGCTCTGGTTTCAAAGAATTTGGCAACAAAGAAAATCAGTGCGAATACAAAAATTAGATAAATCAAAGGGGATCTTATCACAATTGGAAGTAAGAGGGTAAATCTTAAAATAAATTCTCCTGTAATTATGCTGAAGAGTATAAGCGGGTCTCTTCCTTGAAGGTGCCCCATTTCATGGCCAACAACTGTTAAAATCTCTTCTTCGTCAAGGTGAACCAGCAATCCTGTTGTAATAAGCACCAATCCCCTGCTTGGGCTCGGCCCTGTTGCTGCTGCATTGGGAACCATAGTATTTGAAATAACTATTTTTGGAGTGGGCAGATCAAAGCTATCTGCAGCTTTTTTAACAATTTCATAGACGTTTACTACTTTAGAAACACTGTTAAGTGGGTTACAGTGGAAACCATATTTTTCAAGAACTTCATCCCCAATTTCACATGTAGGATAGGTTTTTTGAGCCAGTGTTCTATCATAAACCTCTTTTTTCATCTGCAAAACCGTTTCTTCTCCAAATTTTTCCTGAAATTGTTTAAACTCGTCCAAAGGCAACTGATACTCAAGTATATGAACATAGGGATTTTCAGGAGTAATTCGCCAGTCGCTTTGTCTGGCCAGTATTTTATCTGCATAAAGAACTATAAGGAACTGTGATGCTAAAATGACTATTACTGCATAGAGCCCAATGAATATAAATAAAACAACGTTGAATATAAAAAATCCAATGTAAAGCAGGAGGAGATTACTGCTAAAAAGCCTATTTGCAGCTCTTTTTCTTGAAGTTGGTGGTTTTTCAGGTATTATTTTTTCTCCCTCAATCCATGAAAAATAAAGGGTTGAATTGAGGATATTTTCTTCGTATGCATGGACAATGAAGTACATATCATCTTTAACTTTCTGGGCAAAGTCCTCTGGTGTTTTTTCATCACTAATTAATCTGATTTCGACCGGATTTCCTGGTTTAATAATTGTTTCAACCATATATTTTTTAACAGGGTCCTGGATTAAAAATGAAATTTTATCTTCCTTTTTTATAATGTTCTGGAAGTATTCGGGACGGATTTTTAAATAATTATCCTCAATAAAGCTTAAAATCTCATTCTGGTAAGCAGGAGATATTTCATTTTCAATAAAATAGGTTTGGACTTTTGTATTTTCCTTCATTAAATAAAATATTGTAATTTATTTGATTTAATAATTTGTAAAGAATTTATATTCTCTATCTTTTCTTAATTTTATAAACACTTTTATAGGAAATTTATGATATAAAAATTTTAATATCAATAGAACATTTAAAAGACATTAAAGCCCTAAATGACAATTAAAAGTATAATATTTGAATTTTCCTCAGAAAATTTTAATATTTCATAGAACATATAAATTAAAGCAAAAGATATGGAGCATAAAAAATGAAATACAGAGGTTCTTTTGGTATTTATAAAGATGATAAAATTCATATACTGGCATATGATAACGGAAAATCCTTTGAAAATCTGAAAGAAGGTGAAGAGGTAATTATTTTATCTTCTAAACAATTTTTTGAATGGATGAAAAAATTAAAAGAGGAAATAGATGATATTGAAGGATTTGACCTTGAAATGATTAATTTATTTATGAAATACTGAATTCATCAAAAGTCCTGCTCAATATCGGTATAATTATCATCCAATTAAATAAGATGAAAATATGGATGGATTTGAAATTTCTTTTTTGCAATTAAAGTTCCAGAAGAAGGAAACAATCGATGAATTATGGATATTCACCCAAAATTATCTGGATCAAAATTCAAATTATGATATGGAGTGTAAAGATGAACTGGAATTATTAAAAGAACTTGAATTTAGTAACGAATTTAAAAATCTTATAGAAAAGCTAAATTCAACCCAAAAACTTCTTAATCAGCTCTATATTAAATTTTTGAATGAAGAATGCTCCAGCAATCTTAAAAAAGATAAAATAACAGCTTTAAAAGAGAAATTTCAGGACAGAATCAGAACTTCAGAAATTGTAATAGCCGTTGGATGCAGTAAAAGTTATGCAATGCAATTCTATTTAATTGACGGCAAAATTGAGCAAAAAGAAAATAGAAGAGCCATTTCCACTGAAATTAAAAAAGAGATAATGAAAAGGGATAATTATTCCTGTGTTGTATGCGGAGAGCTAAAGGATCTTGAGATCCATCACATACTGGCTATAAGAGGCTCATCAATCAGAAAACTTGATGATCATGAAAATTTAGCTACTTTATGCAAAGAATGTCACCATTTAGCCCATAAAGGTGACTATAATTATGGTTTAGCCTATGAAAACTCTGAAAACTTCTGGGAATGGACTCAAAACATCGAAAAAACAAAAATGTGGCTCATTTTAAAAGATATACATGGAATAGGGCTTAAGATTACTGAAAATATTTATGATAAATATAAAAGCGTAGAAGAACTCCAGAATGCAGATATCAGATCTTTAACCCGGATCCGGCTGGTTAATAAATCCATGGCCAGTAAAATTAAATTCAAACTAAATAGTTAATATTTAATTAATTTGATTATTTTGAAGTGGGAATATTTGATATAAACCCTTTTATATCCCCAGATATACTCTTTGCATAAAATAAAGAAAAAACAATACCTAAAACATTGATCAGCCAGAATGATATGAATCTATCTACAATTGCGATGCTGGCACTTGTAGCTTCAGATATTCCAAAAAGTACGCATAGCCCAGTAATAGATATTTCTACCGCTCCAATACCTCCTGGCAGTGCAGTTAAAATGCCAGCTATATTAGCAAGCAGCAGTATTAAAATCACTGTTAATATACTAATATCAACATTAAATGCATAAAAAACTAAAAAGAGACGTAAACATTCAAAAATCCATGATATAAAGGTTAAAGTCAGTATAATTGACATATTTTTACTATTACTGTAAGATCTTGTGTATAAAACCATTCCTTTTAATCCATTGACAATTTTATGGTAAATCTTATCTAAAAATTGTTCATTAATTGGTAATTTGGATAAAATAAAATGAATCTTCTCATATATCCATATACCTGACCCTTCCCTCCAGTTTAAAAGATAAATAGTAATTAATGTGATTAATATTGAAACAACACCCAATATTGCGATTAAACGAATTTTTTCTATGAATATTGTAGATGCCATAAGGAGAAAACCAACAATTATTAAATCTGCAAACCTTTCTGTAAATCCAGCTGATAAACCCTCATGTAAACTAATTTTATTAATTTTTTTACCTGCAATAGCAGTAAGAAAAATTCCCCCAGTTCTCATTGGGCTTAAATTACTTCCTAAAAGTCCTATAGTCCTTACAATATAATTATCTTTAAAATTATAGGGCTGTCCTATTATAAAACCCCACCTAATTGACTTTACCAGGACTGCTAAAAGATAGATAATAATTGCACCTGCCAGATATGAACTTTGTATATCTCTAAGGGCGCTGTATATATTTTCAGGACCAATCCACAAAATTAGCAGTACTATAAGAGTTAATCCTGCAACAAAAATGTAAGAACGTTTCATATATTCCTCACTAATACATTTCATAATATGAGTAACAATAAATTAACTTCTATCCAGTTAAACTTAACTGAAAAAAGGCTATAACAAATATATGTTAACATTTTAAATTAAAGATAAATTACAGTTAGTGGCCTATTAAAAATGGGAGGATTTTTTTGTGTTGATTGCTGGATTAATTGCCTATGCACTATTTTTCCATGGTTTACCATGATCTGGAATTTATATCCTTTAAAAGCTTTTAGGAATTTCTATCCTGATTTCTGCATCTTCAGCAGCATTATACCAGTGAATATTTTGATGTGGATACAGATACATTAACCTGTCGAACATGGTTTTCAGGAGGGACCGGTGTTTACCTTCAAAAACAGTACCCTGTCCTCAATGTATGCAGTTTTTTTAGCTTTAACATCCATCATAATCTAAAATCATTTTATTTCGGATAAATCCCTTAATGGAGTTTTAGTTAATGCAATAGGAACTTGGTGGAGGGTGGTTTTATTCTATATCCCTCTGCAACTGGAGAGAACATCGCTTGGAATAATTAATAATGCACTTTCAGTTGTTTTTCTTATGCCTCTAATTTGCCTATGTTCATCAAACTGGTTCTTCCTTAAGAGAAATTATAATATATCCCGATTGTTTTTACAGTCTTTGTATACCTTCCCGGAGTTCACTGGGCCTATAGGGAGGCTGATGAATGCGTGGGGAGAAAATTCTGATGCTTAATCTTGATAACTGGGTCAGTAATTCATGCCATCAGTCCCTTATTAATAGGATCCATGCGCAGTCATAGAAAACGAGCTATGCCACAGAAAACAGAATCACAGTCCTTATTAATAGGATCCATGTTTTCTAATATCTTCACTTAAAAGTAGT
This sequence comes from Methanobacterium sp. UBA176, assembly GCA_002505765.1. GTDB lineage: Archaea > Methanobacteriota > Methanobacteria > Methanobacteriales > Methanobacteriaceae > Methanobacterium_D. The sequence goes on from DAVZ01000025.1 coordinate 32,149, forward strand.
ATTTGCTATTTTTTAAACTTTCCATTTGCTATATAGTCTTTAATCAGATCTGAGGACATCCAATGTCCAGTTCATTTTGATGAATGCGGTGATGATGATTAATCTACTGGATTTATAGTCTCATGATTTATATCGGGCCTTTATTTTTTCTATTGCATCTTTAAGAGCATTTTCAAATTCATGAGACTCACCCTTAGAATTTTCAAGTGCAGAAACAAGGTGGGGCAGCGCAGATTCGTCCCCAATGATACCCAGTGCATCTGCAGCATTACCCCTTACAAAATAGTTTTCATCATTTAAAGAGTTGACCAGAGATTTTACTGCCACATTGCTTCCAATTTTACCCAATGATGTGACGGCGCATGCCCTTAAAAGATAATCTTTTTCATTTAAAATTTCTTTTAATGGTTCTAATGCTCTTTCATCACCCAGATCTCCCAGAGCATCCACAACTTCACATTTGACATTTAAACATCCGTCCTTCAATGCTTCAATTATAGGCTCAACAGCCCTTTTATCCCTTATTGCACCAAGGGCAAGCGCCGCAGTTTCACGAACATGCCAGTGACTATCTTTTAATAGTTTAATTAATGGCTCAACCGCCTTTTTATCAGCGAGTCTGCCGAGAGAAAGAGTAGCGGCCTTTCTAACTGGCCAGTAATCATCGTTTAAAATTCCAATCAGAGGTTCAACTGCCTCCTTTGCCCTAATATCTCCCAGGATGTATGCAGCCTTTTCACGATTTTTTTTATCTTCATAGGGGCCTAATGCTTTTATCAGGCCATTAACATCTTTTTCATCCCTCATTTTTTCTAATTCTTCTTTAGAAACCATTCTTACACCGCAGAATTGATTAATTCGATAAATAATAATTATTTAATCCTATATTGATATAGACTATTTTTAAATTTAATAGTTATTTATTATTTTAATTAAAAGTAAAATTTTAGCATCCATATTAAAAATATTAGGATTTAAAAAATCATGGAGCATATATAAGACCACCTGATTTACAGGTTTTCCATTGCTCCATTTTCCCATATACCACTGATTTGTAGTATTACCAGGGCAGAATACCTGATTTCCCCCATAATTGCAGCTTCAATCAATCCGACAAAAATTTTCCATGTTCCATAATAGTCAAGTGTATCTACCAGTACTAATGGATCTTTAAACGTGCGAGTGGGGTTAGATGATCAGCAAAATGGTGATTTTCACATGATTTTAAAATCACATAATCCTTATTTTGAGGAGGAATTAGTGTTGTCTCTTTAAAAATCTTGATGACATCTTAATCACCAGTTATATTATCCATATCTCCAGATAAGATTTATTAAAAGTGCACTCTCTGGTATTTACTTAAATTTTTCAAGTCTGGACCTCAATGAATCTTTTAAACTTCGATGCCTACCTGTTGGGCTGATAATACCGCTTTAGGTTTAAATACCGCTTGATGATGCCAGTGCTGCCACATTAACATTTATTAGCTCCAACTGATGTCTAAAAGCAGCAAATTTATCTAACTGTAAACGAACATGATTCCATTTATTCAGCTCATTAGCATTTTGGAGTAAAATTGTATGAAGGGATAAAAAATAAACTTATAGTGGAGGATAATTAAAATGTGCCCTTCCGTAGGATATGGATAATCCATGCCTTGTAAACTTCTGGATTGTTACCCTCAGCCGTGATTAAAAATAAACCCTGATATTTATAATGTTTAATGATCGAGGCTCGTAAATCCAGTATTAATTGGCTCCTTCACCATATATGGTTTAATAATCTCCGAATACTTATATTCAAGGCTCCCCGATCTTCATCTGGTTTAGAAGGCACTTTATTAATGCTGGCCCAGTCTAATATAATAAATAAAAAAAAATAATTACAAATAGAGGGATTATAAACTTTTTAGGCATTCCCCTATTAATAATTGATAAATCTATTTGGAGTTGAGCATTTCTATTTTATTTATGAGCTGTTCGTTTTTAATTTTGAATATGCCAAGTGCCTTTTTATTATTTTCGTTGTATTTTCCAAGTGTTTCTGATATATCCCCTGCTAATCTTGAGTACTCCTTTTTAAATGTGAGCAGTAAATTTTCAAGCTTTTCTAAATCCTTTACTTCATCACTTTTAGGGCTGAATAATTTGGCTGTTTTAAATCTATGGTTGCCAATATCCTGAATTTCCTTTCCTAAACCTTCCAATTTAAATATTGAAGCGTAGAACTCATTTAATTTCTCAGATTTTTCCATAAGTGCCTTTAATTCTCTAATTTCTTCCAGTTTGTAATCTATTGATTCAACTACAGTAGATGCCTTTTTTTCTTCTAATGCTTCAATTTCACCTTTCTTTTCTTCTTTATTTTTGGTTTCCATGTTTATTAAACCCCCTTACCTGTACATTTGTAATAAAATGCTATTTAATCCTTTTTTAGTAAGACATTTAAATCTATACATTTTAGATTATGTGTGTCGATACTATAATTATGAATATAAGGAACTATTCTCATATAAAAAGCTTTCTGATAAACCGAAATTTAAATCCACATATTCAAGATCAATATATTAAAATATTGAAACAAAAATGTAACTGTACTGGATTTACACCAACACAGTTAAAAGAAAATGAGGAATAAGGGAAAGATCAGGGAATATGTAATAAAACAGCCGATATCGATGCATTCGCAATATAAACACTTAAAAAGATATATTAGATTTATACAAGCATTTTAATCCTGCTATTACCTTAAAATTGTAATTTCTATATTATATAAATCTAAAAATTGGACAAAACTCTGCTTTCATGCAAAAATTAATTAATATTATTTTAAATAAGATTTAACGATTATTTTTGTATATAACTAATTATAGTGAATAACCTGATGTTTTAAACTATTAAATTCATAAAATCGTTTTACATGCTTTAAACGTTATTAATGGTGATTTATTAGATTATCCAAAACTATTTGTTTAATAAATTACGTTTTTAACTATAAAATCATGGATAGTTAAAAAAAGTCATTATATTAGATCCATTAAATCCATGCAATCTATTTTTTAAACTTATTACAGATTAAATAGAGCATTTTTACAAATAAATTTAAAATATTTCCCATACAATCATAATATTGTTAATAAAAATTCATCCAAATTTTAAGGAGGTAGTACTGTGAATGCTGATAAAGAATTATTGAATAAACACCGCTATTTTCTTAAAGACAGTATAAGAAAAACCATAAATTTTGCATATACTGACCAGAACCAGGGAATCATGCCCCCACCAATAGAAAAACCATGTTCCACCGATAAAACTCGAATTAAGCTTCCTAAAATTGACTGGAGTGAAAAATATAATTTAAAACTGACTGAGGCCATGGTAAAGAGGGAGAGCAGACGTTTATATTCCCAGGAACCACTAAGCCTGGAAGAATTATCATTTTTACTCTGGGCAACCCAGGGAGTGCGATTTATTGATGGAATCAATGCGTTCCGTACCGTTCCATCAGCAGGGTGTCGCCACGCACTTGAAACTTACATTGCAGTTTTTAACATTGAAGATGTTAATCCTGGAATATACCGTTATTTACCTTTATCCCATGAGCTGATTTTTGAATTTGAAGAGGATAATCTGGAAGAAAAGGTTATTAAAGCCACTATGGGCCAAAATTTCTCTGGAAAAGGAGCTTTAACCTTTATATGGAGCGCCATACCCTACAGAATGGAATGGCGTTATGGACTGGCATCATATAAAGAAATTGCACTTGATGCCGGGCATGTAGCTCAAAATTTATATATTGCCTGTGAAGCTATAAACGCAGGAACATGCGCTATTGCTGCATACGATCAGGAATATCTTGATAATTTACTTAAACTGGATGGTGAAGATGAATTTGCTATCTATATCGCCCCTGTTGGAAAAAAGGATTAATTAAACTTTTATTTTTTATTTTTTATTTTTTGTTCATGTGAAACCCCAATAGACATTAACCTTTGTATATCCAATTTATGAGTAAAATACAGATAAAATCAGTTTTAATTTATTCTATATGCTAAATGAGGAATAAAAATTAGTATAAACAAGATATTGCACAATTTTATCATTTTTTTTATTTAATAATCGAATTTATCGTTATTATAAAGTTTTATTAAAATATAACTTTTATTATTCTTATTTAATCACTTAAGAATCTTATTTTTTAATTTAAATGTAATTAATAAGTTTTAATCCAAAAAATTCAATAATAATTTATTAAGTTTTTTTACACTTGAAATGCAGGTCAATATTACAAATTGCATAATTTAAAATTTATTGTAGCAATATAATTGATATAAATCCATATTGTAAGCCTTATCTATCTTCATTTTTTATATATTATTTTATAGAGCATGTTAATGATAATTTTATAATTGTTGAGTGCCTATTAAATTATATAACGAAAAAAATTATGGTGAATTGTAACACTTTTTTTACACTTGAAATTTATGTCGATATTAACAAAAAAGTGTTACTAATATACAATTTATAATGTTCAAATCCTTAACGACTGAATAGATCATGTACAGTGGAAAGCCTAGGAAAATTTAAGAAAATTAAAAAAAATAATAAAAATCTATAAATTTAATTATAGATATATCGCTACTTCAATCATTAAAAATAATTCAATTATGGTTTTTTTAATAAAAATAAAAATAATAGATATATATAAAGATAATTAACTGCAATATTATGCCCTTTAGTATCCAAATTACATAATAAAACTACTTAAACTACTAAATTAGAGTAAAAATATCTTCAGGTTAAAAAACATTTAATTCCAATTTTAATTTATTAAAAACCTTTTTTTATCTTGAAATTATATCATAATACTTATTTCATATAAATAAATCGTTTAAAAGTTTTTTAGAAAAAAATATATTCAATGAACTCCAATAAGTAAAAGTAATAATTTTTAATTGTTTATTATAATATTTGTACGCCCATTTTCTACTCATCTATGGATGAGCATTTAAAGGAGGTGAAATGAATGAAAAGAAAGGCAACAGCAATAAGCCTATTAATTATTGCTTTCGTAGGTTTAACTACTGCCGGAGCGGTTTCTGCACAACCAAATAAGGTGCCAAACCCATTTGCTCCACAACCATCCTTTTGGTGGCCAAAAATTGATCAGGGTGATAAATATTTCCAGAACAGCTGGCGAAATCCGTGGGATGACCAAAAATTAACATTTAAAACATATAAATGGAGATTCAATAACGATCACGTAAAAATTTACTTGCAACTGTACAATAAAAGAATTACAACTAACAATAACGTGATTAGAGGCCCAAATAACAGGATCACATGGACAATAAATAAATACACTATAAAAAGTTTAGATAAAAATAGTAGATTCTGGCTTAGAATAAATACAGTAACCTATGATGCAAATGGAAAGTTTTCAGGACAAAAAAATCAGTTTGTTTTCACCAGATTTAATGCGGTTCGATACTACTGGATATTCAAAAATCGTCTAATCACAAGATAAAAACAATTTTATTTTCTTTTTTTATTAATTTTACTATTTTTATCTCATATATTTCCTTGCAAACATCACAAGGAATGCAGGCCAGGTAAATGCGCCAATAATAGCTTCAATTATGGTTAACAAACCTAAAACACCTGTTTTGGCATTTATAACCCCATAAGCCGGTATAACCATGGTTAAAAAACTGAAACGCAGATAACTTATCAATGAATTCCCATCAAATTTCCCTTCTAAAGCCCAGTATATAAACGCAAACAATAAAAAGACCACTGTAAAGCTAAATAATAACCTGTACGGATAAACACCGTATCCGAAGGTATACTGCACCACAATCTCTAAATATCTTATTAACAATAACTTTTGCTTCCTTTTAGCCTCCATTTCCCGATAAAAATAATAATCTGCCTTATCCCTATCCCCAATTTTTTCCCATATTGATTTTGCTTTCCGGCAGCATTTCTCCTGTCCCCTGGGATCTTTAAATAGGGTATCCTTAAAACTTAATTCTCCTTTAATTTGTAAAAAGTTTAACCATGCATTTCCACCAATTTGTGCACTGTCAAACCATGCGTTGCCCCTGATCTTTGAATCATGAAATGATAAATCTTCATTCAGCATGGAATTTTGAAAAGAAACGCTTCCTCCAATGTAAACGTAGTTAAATGAAGTTTTACCGCCTATAATTGATTTTTCAAACCATGAATATTTAGAAATATCTGATCCATCAAACCATATATCTCCTTCTACTGTGGCTCCATAAAAAGAAACGTTACCATTTATCTCTGCTGATTCGAAATCCACATTCCCCCCAATTTGGGCCCTATCAAATGAAATATCACCACTTATACTGGATTTATCTAATTTAACGTCATTTATAATAACTGATCTTGTAAATATAGGGTTACCTTTTGTTTTCAATCCAGAATGGCTTAATTCGTATAACTTAACGCCCTTAAAGTCCAGATCTCCCCCTTTCATTTTTTTTTCTATTTCTTCAGTCTTTAATCTATTTATTCTGTCAAATTCAGGTTCCTTCTTGTAGGGAACATTCATATGAAGAATACACTTCCCCGAATTCTCAAAAACATCCCTTTTGCATCCTTCATATTTACAATTCATACACACATCCCTAAAACTATAAGTTCATTCATGAATTAAGGGCAAATTTAAGTTCAAGCACATCAGCAATGGATATTAAGTCACCGTCTTTTAATTTCTTCTTTCCCAATCCTCTTATATCCTCTCCATTTAAAAATGTTCCATTTTTTGTACCTAAATCCTCTATATAAAACCCGTCATCCATTTTTACAATTTTAAAATGTTTTTTTCCTATAAAAAGAAGTTTATTAGCATTAATAACTCCCAAAAAATCTTCTCTTCCCATATTTCTTTCATATTCCCTGATAACACACTGATTTACCTCATCCAAAATCAGTTTAGCAAACTCCTTTTTGGGTTTAACAGTTTGAGTATTCTGGGTTATTCTGTCTCTGGGTTTTATTTTCCTATAACTATATTCAATAAAAAATCCGAGTATAACCGCCAGTATAAAAGCATAAAAAATTCTAATCCATCCATTATTTGCCCAAATATAATTTTTATATATCAAAAAGAGAATAAGAGCGAAAAATGTCAATATCAGCACTGTTATTGCTAATATTTTACTTTTTAACATGTTTCACCCAGATGATTGATTTTATTTTTGATAGTTAATCAAAATTATTTATTACTTCAATATTAATATACTTTGCTTTAAAATCAAACCAATGAATTTAAAGTAAAATTCTTAAATTTTTACTTAATTAAATAGTTTTAAGCACTTATTTTAAATATAGGATCTCAAACAATGAATTAAAATGTATATCCATCTAAAATTTAATTTAACAATGGAAAACTAATTATATAATTACTGGCATAGTTTAATCCATCTAAAAATAATTGAAAATCTCAATTAATAACCTGAAAATTATCTTAATCAAAAAAGGTAAATTTATTGATCCTTATATCTATATTAAACAGCAAAATACCAAAAATACAAATACTATAAGTAAGTACTAATATTATTATGGTTCAGCTCAATGGAAGTTTACTGGAATTACCAAGAAAAGGTAAAGCCATAATTGTGACTGATATTCATGGCAATCTTGATGATTTTAATAAATATATTGATATATGGGAAGATTTTCGAAGTAAAGACCACCATATAGTTATAACAGGCGATTTCATGCATGCAATGGGCCTGGAAAATGATGAATCAGTTGAAATAATAAACACAGCAAAAGATTATCTAAAAAACTCCGAAAATTTCCATTTACTGCTTGGAAATCACGAATGGTCAATCATCACCAGAATGGTGCTTTTTAAGGGTGGGGAAAACATAACTTTAAACTTCGAGAGGAAACTTAAGGATAAGTTTGGTGGTGATTGGAGAAAAAAAATAGATGAATGCAGCATATTCCTTGAAAAATTACCCATAGCCGCAAGAACTTATAACAAAGTCTTCATTAGCCATTCTGGGCCTTTAAAAGATATAAAAAGTATTGATGATATTATTCACATCACTGATGCTGGCTATTTAGACAATAAACCATTATATGAACTTTTATGGAACAGGTGTGGAGATTATAAAAAAAAGGATTTAGACTCCTTTTTAAAGAAAATTGACTGTAATTCAATGATAGTTGGCCATACACCTGTTGATGGGTACAAATTAATAGAAAAGAAGCTTTTAGTAGTGTCTTCCAGCTACAGTAAAGGCAAAAAAGCATATGTAGAGCTCGATCTTGAAAAAAACATAAAAGATGGAACCGATCTTTTAAAAATGATAAAATATATCTGATGATTTGTAATAAAAAATTCCATCAAATATCTTTTTGTCTCTTAAAGAATAGTTTAAGATAATTCCACCTAACTGAGTCTTTCCTCGATATATTTAATTTCCAGTACTTTGGCAACCAGTAAATCATCATCATCCTTCAGTTTGTTAATTCCAGTTCCCTTTATTTCTTTACCATTTAAAAGAGTGCCATTTTTCGTACCTAAATCTTCTATATAGAATCCATCATCCCTTTTAATGATTTTAAAATGTTCCTTTCCAATGTACAGTAGATCATCAGGGACTGAAATACCTATAAAATCCTCTCTTCCAAATGTTCTATGGTATTCATCTATTATAAATTCATGTTTATCCTTTAAAATAAGTTTAGCCATTGATTTTTTAATTTTAGAAGGCGGGGTCAGTGTGGTCTGCTGCATTTTAGATTTTTCGGTATACCTGTTATAGATATAATCCAGTCCCAGCCCAACTATTATTGCCATGATGGCTGCATATATGACATCGAGCCAGTTAAACTGAAACAAGTTGGCAGAATTGCTTAATACGAATATTAAAAGCACTATAAGTCCAAAAAGAATGCCTGTTATTACAATTAAATTAATCCTTGACATTTTACCACTATTCAGGATGTAATTTACAAATATTAGGTATTAATTTTAATTTATATATATTAAAATTTACCCCTTTAATGGCCTTTTAATCTATTCAATTCTTTAAAAATTTTATTATCTTAATTTTTATGATATTTACACTATTTATTCAGATTATTTATCTATCTGGAATTTGACCCTACTTACACATTATTAGTTTATACTTACTTATATGAATAAGCCATTATTAAAATTTTGCTGTAAATTTCTTACCCTCAGTACCGAGTAACCTAATATTCAATTTAAAATTATTTAAAAATGAACAATTTCATTTATATAATTGCTATTCACCTTAAAATTTTTAATGTTTAGTAATCTAAACTAATTATCAAGTTATTATCAAACTTAAAGAAGGTTAGGTAAATTAAGTTTTTAAATGAAGATACTGCATTTAATAGATGTTTTCATCTATACAGAAAGATTGGATCAATCAGAATAGATGTTTCAATACCTGGATTTGGCTCATGCGCCTTCCACTTGGCAATGGAAGTTACGGCCAGATTGATGAAGCAAAAACAGGGAAATGCTTTATTATGCAATAGATAACCGTGCAAACTACCTTGATACGGCTTATCCTAACATAACGGGGTCAGTGCGAATTACTTGGCAAATACTTAAATGAACAACATTGCGAAAAGGTTTATAATACTCAATGACTCTGAAATGCTCGAATTCATTGTATGGCCATTTTAAAAGGCAGCTGAAAAGTTTCTATTGTATTATTTACGATTGTGAAATGATCTGCCCGCAAATGAATGATAATGAAAAGCTTAAAGAAGCTTTTAAGGTATTTAGAAGATAAATAAATGATTTTATTTAATTTTAAGTAGTTTAATAAGGTTATTCACATATGTTTCTTCTATAAGCCGCGGTGGAATACTGCGCTGAATTGAACCTGAAATACCCATTAGTTCTTCCATATCATCTGATACAGCATGATAACTTCTTCCAATTTTATTTATCTTCTTTTCACTGATTATAATTGCTTTATCCAGTAATTTACTCTTATTTTTATTCCCAATAAGGATTACAAGGTTATCCAAATCATTTTTCCTCTTAATATGGGCATTATTAAAACATTTTTTACAGTATTCTTCCCTTTCTTCTTTAGAAAACTTGCTGAAATCAGCAACTTCTTCAACAGTAAAATAGCCAATTATATAAAGGGCTTCATGGTGTTTATTATTTTTAAAGGGAGTTAAACCTGCATAAAACACCAGCAGATCATCTTTATTTAACTTTAAAAGCCATTTTGCTTTAGATCCCTTATCCCCATAGGTAAAAGCTTCAAATTCCGGATCAAAGTGTAATTTCCTATTTTTAATCTTTTCTGGAAGATACGCAGATAAATATTCTCCTTTAGTCCCTTTAAAATTATTATAAGTCCTGTTTTCATCTGTTTCATCTGATTCAGACAATGGAATGTATTCAAAGCTGTCATCCTCAAATATAGGTGCAAGGCAACCGTCGGTTCCTTTATCTATTCCAACCCTAAGAAGCATCCCCTTCAACTTTTTTCCTCCCAGAATATGGTTGAACACTATATGCAGTATGAGTATGTAAAATTATCAGAAAAAAAGAGAAAACAAACTAACCAATTTTTTAAACTTATTATATATAAATTCATGCCTCAATTGGTATTTTCCAGAGATAACCAACTTTTTTGGTCTTTTTATTTGATTTGCCCTTCTTCGGTTTTTCTAAAAACGCTTCACTGCCTTCCCAATTTTCCACAGTTTTATCAAGATATTTGGCAATTTCATCGCTGTATACCTTGGTTCCTATGGTGTAACTTTCTATTCCATTATGAATATAGCTTATTCCTTCCCCTTCCTCTTCCATTACCTTTGATATTTCCATTAGCTTTTCATAAAACTTTTTAGACACCATGATTAGATCTCCTCTACTTTTTTAGGGCAACAGTACATAAAAATTCTAAATACAAATTTAGTAATTATTTAATGTTCTATATTTAATAATTAATCTTTTGAAATCATTTATATTTTCATTACCTGTCTTAACACTTAATTCTGCTAAATTAAGCCCAAATATTAACGGGCTTTTCCTAAATTTTGTTTATTATTAATATTGTTCTATCTCTATCTTAACTTTATCTATTTGTTTTTAAAAAATAATTACATAAACAATAATTAAATTATTAAAAAAGTAATTTTTAAAGGCCCAAATGACACTTTTTATGGATAAAAAAGGTTGAAACTATATTAAAAAGGATGAACCCCAATAATATTCTTCACATATATTTAATCTTAATTTATTTAAATATATAACTAATATTTACGGGGTTGTAAAGTTATTGGGGG
>DAVZ01000042.1 GCA_002505765.1 Methanobacterium sp. UBA176
TCAGGGACATAAAAACTGTGCTGTTTTTGCACATATGAAAAAAGACTCCATGAAAAGTAAGGATTGAAGTAGTTCAGTACAGGAGATTTAATAGGAAATATCGGTCATTTAGATAATTCAACAGCAGCACACCTCCATTTTCACCCCCCCATGGTATCCCCAGTCCAGCTACTGCTAAAAGACATACCCCAGTAATTATAAAAAATATGAAATACATCTTATTATAACCACAGGATTAAAATAAAAAAAAGAAACACCAAAAAAAAACAACGACAGAATTCGCTTTTAGTGTTTATTATACACCACGAAACGGGGGAAATATGATTTTTTTCAATTTTTTTTATGTCGTAGATTTTGGTTGCCTGAAATCGGAGATTTTCGACGGCATGCAATAGTTTCTACGATGAAAATTTTAATATACCTACTAGGAAACAAGTAGTGGATAATTTAACTAATTAAAATCTATATTAAATTGTACTAAAGAAAGGTTGAATTTAATAAATGACTATAACAATACTTTCATATTGTTTATAGCAAAATAAAGATAATTTAACATCTGTGTGATTATTATGTGGGAAATATTCCAGTCAGTTGGATCAATAGATAGACTCAAAAGGAAAGGATCGCTTCAACTTTATAAAAAGAGGCTTAAAGAATATCAGGAAAACGAAGCAGATATCTTAATAGATATGGGCATGCTGTGCTTTGATGAAGAAAGATATGATGAAACTCTTGAATATCTCGAACAGGCCCAATGGACCTACAATAGAATGGGTTTTAAAGAGGGAAGAGCTTTTGTTTTTGATTTAATAGGTGACGTTTACCTGAGTATGAGAGAAATAGATAAAGCCTTAGATAAATATAAAAAATCATTCAAACTGTATGCATCGATTAAATCACCCATGAAATCTGAAGAGTTTGATAAAATAAAAGAAGTTGAAGAAATTAAAGAAGCTATTGAAATGGCTAATACTAAATCAGAAATTTTTGAAGGATTTTCACAGGAATCTTATGATGAAATATCAGATGAAGATTACATCGAATGCCATCTAAACTATGAAAAAGTTGCCATAAAACTGGAAAAAATACTGAAATTGATTAAAAAAGTATACAAAGTCAATGAAGTTTCTAAAGAAGAATATGAAACTGGTTATATTCAAAAATCCATATATGATGCCCGTAATGAAGGAAACTATCAGAAAGAAATGGCACTATTCTTACTGACAGGCTATTATCTTATGGAGGAACAAAAACAATACAGTGCATTAAAAAGCTTTAAAGAAGCATTCAATGTTGCCCGTAAAATAGATGATAAAAAGGGCGAAGGATTTTCTTTACTTTTACTTGGAACAGTATATTATATTTTGGGTAGCAAAGATAAGATTTATGAGGTATTTAAAAAATCTATTGAAATTTTTAAAGGATTAGGATATAAAGAGGGAGAATCAAATGCAATAGATCTTATTAATACTTTGTACAACGAAGATACATGTTCTGATGAAGAACCTATAAGTCAGGTTGATTTTTAATTATTATTTGAATAAAAAATTGTTTTTTTTATTAAGAACCTGTTATGGAACTCTATTATTTAATTTAAATCTTTTTATAAAAAATTTTACTATAAAATAATGTTCTATAATAGTCGAACAATTAAATATAATTAAACCCAGTTACAATATTAATACATATCATTAACATGAGCAGTAGTAACACTTGTTTATGTAAGTTCATAAAAGAATGCCCTGAAATACTCAGTAATTATGTTTATTGAAAATGAGTGAAGGAAATACAACGTAACAAGGGAAAAAAATTCAATTAAGTCTTTAAAATGCTATATTAAGCAATTAAATAAATTAAAGGAATAAAGGTAATAGGTGGGGAAAATGGAAAGAGAAGAAAACATAAAAAGGTTAATACAAAACTTAAAGGATAATGATGAATTGGTACAGGTCCAAAATTCCGATCTACTCGAAGAGATTGGAGAACCAGCAGTAAATGACTTAATAGATGCTTTAAACGACGAGGATAAAAACGTCAGAAGGGGTGCTGCACGGGTCCTTGGAAAAATAGGTGATGAAAGGGCCATAGAGCCACTTATAACCTCCCTTCAAGATGCCAATAAATGGGTCAGGAGAGCCGCTTCTGGTGCTCTTGGAAACATGGGCGAAAAAGCAACTGCCCCATTAATTAATGTTTTGAATGATGATGATTGGCGTGTTAGAGGAGGAGCAGCATGGGCCCTTGGAAAAATCAAGGATAAAAAAGCATTAAACCCCCTTATCGATTGCTTAAAAGACGAAAGCGGGTTTGTAAGAAGTGGAGCTGCATATTCACTTGGAGAAATTGGAGATAAAAATGCTGAAGAGCCTCTAAAAGAAGCTTTAAATGATAAAAGTGGATATGTACGTCAGGTATCTGAAAACGCTTTAAAAAAATTATGATGGTAAAGCTTGAACATTTTCAATAGACTAATAGATCACAAGCATTACCAACATCGTATTAATTATTTTTCAGGTTAAATTATGCTCTTTATTACTTTAGAGTTAGTAAAGGGTAAAAAATGCATTTAATACCCTATTTTAAATAATTTTAATAAGATGTTTTATCTAAAGATATATAAAAACCCAATAAAGTATATTATCATTTAATGAGGTATTCAAGTTGAAAGTCAGTATAATTGGTGCATCAGGACATGTTGGCAGAGCAGCAGCTTTCTGCCTCGCTGAAGAGAATTCTGTCAATAAACTGGTACTCATTTCAAGAGAAAAAAGTTTAGATATACTGGAAGGAGAATCACTGGACATATATGATGCTTTAGCAGCAAAGGGAGTGGATGTTTCCATAAATACATGTTCTGATTTAAAAGAACTCAATGATTCAGATGTGGTTGTTTTAAGTGCTGGTGTTTCCAGAAAACCGGGAATGGAAAGAACTGATCTTGGAGAATCCAATGCCAGAATAGTGGCAGATTATTCAAAATCAATCGCTGAAAATGCACCTGATTCAATAATTCTGGTTGTAACCAACCCTGTGGATGTTATGACCTACATTGCATTGAAAGTGTCTGGATTTAAAAAGAACAAAGTTATTGGCCTTGGAAATCATCTGGATTCATTGAGATTTAAAAATTACATGGCAAGACACTTCAATGTGCATGTAAGCGAAATTCACACCAGGATTATCGGCCAGCATGGCCCTCATATGGTTCCACTTATCAGTTCAACTTCAATTGGGGGTATACCCCTTGAATACTATTCTGCTTTTGATTATTTTTCTGGTTACAAACCTTTTAATCTGGAAAAAACAATTAAAAAGGTTAAAAATGCAGGAAGTTATATAATTGGCAAAAAAGGGGCTACTCAATATGGACCCGCTTTTGCTATCTCCAATATCATCACCACCATCTTAAACGATGAAAGGAAAATTTTAACTGTTAGCGCCTATCTTGAAGGTGAGATAGAGGGAATAAAAGATGTTTGTCTTGGTGTTCCTGTTAAACTTGGACTAGATGGAATAGAAGGAATACTCCCAATAAAAATGTCAGATGATGAAAGAAAAGAGTTTTTAGAAGCAGCAGAAGAGGTTAAAAAGGATACTGAAACCATCTGTAAGTATCTAGGAAAATAAAAGATTTAAAATTCATTAAATACAGAAATTTATTAAAAATAGTTACTAATTTGGAGTTAAATTTCCAGTAATGTTTCCTGTTGAACTATCATTAAGTTCTGTATTGGATGTAGTATTCTTTTTTATCCTTGTAGTTTTTCTATACTTTGGAGTATTTGAACTATCATCATAGCCCTCATATAAACCAGTATCGTTAGATTTATTGGTAATATTCAAGACAAGGCTTTGTGAATTAAATTGAATTCCAAACATAAAACCTGTTGCTCCTGAAGCTAATACTAAAATTATAATTAGCCCAATGGTCAATTTATTCATTTTATTTATCACTCCTTAATGAATATCATAAATATGATAATTGTAAATTTGGTTCTATATTAATTTATTGGATAAAAAATTAATTTTTAAAATAGGAAAAGTTTATATAAGTGTTCAGTTATAACATTCTTTACCCACTGAAATTTGAACATTGTATAAAAATATTTGTTCAGATAACTTATCTTTCAATAAATGCATTTTTCGGAAGTAATTTTCCGGTAAATTTATATATTATCTTTTTAAAATAGTATCAGCCTAAAGATGGTAAGAAAACAGCAAAACAGAGGGAGCAAAATGGCTACAATTGGCATTTTAAATTTACAGGGAGACGTTTCTGAACATTTTGAAATCACTAAACAAGCATTAGACGAAATGAATGTCAACGCCAAAGTTTTAAAGGTAAAAAATCCTGAATATCTATTAAAATGTGATGCAATCATTATTTCCGGTGGAGAAAGTACAGTTATAGGGAAATTGATGGAAAAAACAGGTATTGGGAAACTTATAGTGGATAAAAAAATTCCAGTTATGGGAACTTGTGCTGGAATGGTTCTTCTTGCTAAAAAAACCGATTATGAACAACCTCTGCTTGGATTAATCGACATGGAAGTTAAAAGAAATGCTTTTGGAAGGCAAAAAGCATCTTTTGAAAAGATAATAGAAATATTTGGCCATAAATTTGAAGGAATTTTTATTAGAGCTCCCTATATCGAAAAAGTAGGGAAAAGTGTAGATATACTCTCAATATATAATGAAAAAATCATTGCAGTAAAAAGTGGAAAGCATATTGCCACAGCATTTCATCCAGAGCTAACTGGTGATACAAGAATCCACAAGTACTTCATAAAGGAGGCATTAAATTGTGCGGAATAGCAGGAGTTGTATTTAAAGACAGAAAGCTTCATCCTGTAGGAGAAATCATGACCAGAATGCTTGATGCCCTGCAACACAGAGGGCCAGATTCAGCAGGCTTTTCCATATATGGAGGCCTTGGATTAGGAGAAAATGAATATCTTTTAAATATAGAAGTAAAAGAAAAATCTGGTCTTATTGAACAGGTGAAAAAAATTGTAAACACAGTTACCCCAATTGAAAAAGAAGAAATAATCCCATCGGTTGAAAATTACAACATATACCGATGTAAAATAGCTTTAAATTCCTTTGATGAACTTAAACCGCTTATTATGGATATAGATAAAATAGATGATGTAATCGTACTTAATGGAAGTCACTCTTTTGAAATGATAAAAGATGTGGGTTCAGTTAAAGAAATTGCAGATAGATATGATACTTATTCAAAAATGGGAACCCATGCAATTGGACATACCCGATTTTCCACAGAAAGTATAGTTGATCGTTATCACGCTCATCCATTCCAGAGCTATATTACTCCAGACATAACAGTAGTTCACAATGGGCAAATAACTAATTACTGGAAAATAAGAGACCCTTTAGAGAGGAAAGGTCATATATTTGAGACAAACAACGACACTGAATGTATAGTCCACTATATTGCTAATAAGATATATGAAGGCTATAAACTTGAAGAAGCTCTTGAGCAATCAATAATAGATATGGACGGGCCATTTTCATACATTGTAGGGACACCAAACGGTGTTGGAATTGCAAAAGACCAGTTAGGGCTTAGACCAGGTGTTCTGGCTGAAAATGATGAAGTTTTTGCCATTGCTTCTGAAGAGGTTTCTCTTCGCGCTGTTATGGATACTCATGAAATAGATCAAATATCGCCGGGAGAATCACGGGCATATACAATTTAACAGGTGATTTCATGCGAGAAATAGAAATTGATGCTGGTTCAATGGTTCCAAGGGACTTAAATCGTGCTGTAAAGCAGGCAGCCAAAGAATATGATAAAATCATCATAAAAAATCCAAATGCAATGCATTATATGGTTGCAGGACTCACAGATGAAGTTGAAATTTTAATTGACGGTTCTGCCGGTTATTTTGCAGGTACAATGATAGACGGTGCCAATATCCATATTACTGGAAATGCTGGATGGTTTCCAGCAGATAACATGACTGCGGGAGAAGTTATAGTAGATGGAGCTGCTGGAGATGGAGTAGGACAGGGGATATACGGTGGTACAGTCGTTGTGCGGAGAAATGTTGGTTCCAGAACTGGAGAAATAATGAAAAACGGTACCATCATAATAGGTGGAAATTCTGGATTTATGAGTGGGCTTTTTATGATGGGAGGACGGATAATTGTTCTTGGAGATATATCCGATGATGCTGGGGAATCAATCATAAGAGGGGCCATATATGTCATGGGAGACATTAAAAGCCTCGGTAAAAATGCTAAAATTGTAGAAGTTGATGAAGAAGATAAAGAAGAACTTAAGAAACTTTTACCAGCCTATGGATTTGACCTGGAAGAAGAAAAATACAGTAAATTTAGAAAAATTGTTCCAAGAAGTAAAAGGCCTTTCTATGGTGGTAAAGAATCAGAGGAAGGATAAGGGGGAAGATATTATTCAAATTAACAAAACAGGAAAAGCTGCCATGGTCGGAACACCATGCCAGATCCTTGCAGCAACAAAAATGGACAGATTCATGGAAGAAGAGTTCCCTGTAGACCTTAAAATAGGACTTTTTTGCATGGAAAACTTTTCCTATTCAAACATGAAAGAATTGTTTAAAGAATATCATGTAGACATTAACGACTTAACACAATATAGAATAGAAAAAGGTCATCTATGGCTTTATTTAACAGAAAACAGAGTTGTTAAAATTCCCCTTAATAAAGCAAAGAAAAGTATGCGTAAAAACTGCCAGATTTGCATGGATTTCACATCTGAACAATCAGACATCTCTGTAGGATCTGTAGGTTCTCCAGAAGGGTGGTCAACTGTAATAATAAGAACAGAAAAGGGACTTGAGCTTATTGAATCTGCAGAAAGGGATAATTACATCGAAATAAAGCCAATAAGTGAAAGTGGACTTAAAATAATGGAAAAACTTGCAAACGATAAAAAAACTGAAAATAAAGCTGAAATTAGCAAAAGAGAGAGTATAGCAAGGCCTGTATTATATAGAAGACAGATGCCTTATGAAGAATTTATAAATGAAGTTTCAGAATGTCAATTTAATGATTTAAAAGGGGATGTAGTGGATATAGGTGCATGTGTACTATGTGGGGCATGTTTTTATGCATGTCCAGAAGAAATAATCGAGATAAAAGATAGAAAACCTCAAATTAAGGGTGAATGTCCTGAAGGTTGTAATATCTGCTATGTTGCATGTCCAAGAACCTATATTCCCGAGGAAATATTAAGTAAAAAATCTGATAAAGAACCCTTTGGAAAATATATCAAAATATTATCAGCACAAGCAAATAAAATAGAAGGTCAGGACGGGGGAGTTGCAACAGCCCTCTTAACCTATGCATTATCCAATGATATTGTTGATAATGTAATTGTTACAGATAAAAGTATTGGAGATCCGTGGAAACCTGAAGCAAAAATAACTGATAATGTAGCAGAAGTTATCAAGGCTTCTGGAACAAAGTATGCTGCTTGTCCAGTTTTTAAACCACTTAAATTATCAAAAGGGGGGAGTAAATGCCATTTAAAATAGAAAAGAATAGAGATCTCTGCAGAAGAAATTTCGATAGGCCTGGTTGTTGCTGGTACATGTGCGACAACAGAGATGAAGAACTCTGCAAAAGCTGCTATTCATGCTTCAACAACTGTCCCCATGAAGTTTATGAGATAATAGAAGACGAAGCTTATCCTATACATCACGAAAATTGTGTAGGATGCAGAATTTGTGAAGAAATGTGTCCAAACGATGCAATAGAGGTTAATGCCGTTGTAGAAGATCGGAGGAATGTATGGTCATTTGCAGACCTTATAGAAATAAAAAGGAAGTCAGCAGAGGGTAGTTACAAAGTAAGGGGCTGTGGAGCAACAAGGGTAGTTCCTACATTCGATGATCTTGTAATTATTCCAGCACAGGTTTCAAGGCCTCCAATCGATAAATACAGGGAGCCATGCAGTACAAAAGTGACTTTAGGTTCAAGATATGCAGAAAATCCACTTGAAATTGACACACCAATAATGATTGCCGCTATGTCATTTGGTGCTTTAAGCAAAGAAGCCAAAATTGCCCTTGCTATGGGCGCAACACTTGCCGGAACAGCGACAAACACTGGAGAAGGTGGAATGCTCCCAGAAGAGCGAAAATATGCAAAAAAATTAATTGCACAGTATGCATCAGGCAGATTTGGGGTATCTGCTGATTATCTGAATAATTCTGAAGCAGTTGAAATTAAAATAGGTCAGGGTGCAAAATCTGGTATGGGAGGACACCTTTTAGGAGAAAAGGTGACAGCAGAAGTCTCCAGAATAAGAAAAATCGAGGAAGGAGCAGACGCTTTAAGTCCAGCAAGGCATATGGATATTGTGGGCCCAGAAGATTTAAGCATGAAAATTGACCAGTTAAGAGAAATCACCGATTGGAAAGTTCCAATTATCGTTAAATTTACTTCAGGCAGGGTAAGTGATGATGTAAAGATTGCTGCAAAGGCAGGTGCAGATATAATAGTTGTAGATGGTATGCAGGGAGGAACCGGTGCAGGACCTGATGTGGTTACAGAACATTCCGGTGTTCCAACAATTGCAGCAATTGTAGAGGCTGACGAGGCCTTAAAACATGTTAATTTACGCGAAGAAGTAAGTCTTGTGGCTGGTGGAGGTATCAGAAACGGTGCTGATGTTGCAAAGGCCATTGCTTTAGGTGCCGATGCAGTTTATATAGCCACCTCAGCTTTAGTTTCAATTGGATGCCGGGTATGCCAGACCTGTTACACTGGAACATGTAGAAAAGGAATTGCCACACAAAATCCGCAACTTAGAAGACGTTTAGATTATCTTGAATGCGGTAAAAACGTTGCAAGGTACATAGAGGCCATGACCGAAGAAGCATGTATGTTAACACAACAGGCAGGTAACACTGACCTTCAAAAACTTGAAAAAGATGATTTACGTGCTATAACAGTTGAATCATCCCTTTTAACTGGGGTTAAAATGGCTGGTTCATAGAAGCCCACGAAAACATAGTTTTCAGGGCCACGAAACTTTAGCCGTCGAACACGAAGTGTTCGGGAATTCGAAATCAGCGATTTCGAAAGTTTCGTATGGTTGTTCGGATACATCATGTCCGGGCATCATTAATTCGAAGAATTTTGAAAGCCCTCGAAAATCTTCGATTTTAGGGGCATCATAATTCGAAGAATTTTGAAAGCTCCTGTTAGCTATTAACAGGAATAACTTCTTTTTTATTGTTAATAAACAAAAAAGACTTTTTATTTTAAATGTATCTTTTTTATTTCTTCTAATTTTACCACAAAATTTATATAACATCATAATAAATCTAACATATCGGAAATATGTTTCCTACATCCTTTTTCCTTTAAAAAAAAAGTTGATCTTAATATTAAGGAAGGAATGGAACATTAAACCCAAAACGTCTTTTAAAGTTACATAAAAAAAAAGGAGGAAAATTATGGTTGATACTATTCTTAACTCTGGAGACACGGCATGGATGCTTATCTCCACAGCTTTGGTTATTTTAATGACTATTCCAGGGGTAGCTCTTTTTTATGGAGGGCTTATCAGAAGGGAAAATGTTTTAAATACAATGTTTCTTTCTTTAGTCACATTTGCAATAGTTAGCATACTATGGTTTGTATATGGATACGATCTTGTATTTGGAGCAGATTTAGGAGGAATTATTGGAAATCTCACAAATCCATTTTTCATTGGAGTTTTAGAGTCAAAAAGACTGGCATCAATGGCTCCCACTATACCTACAGGTCTTTATGCAATATACGAGATGACATTTGCAGCAATTACTGTAGCGCTCATTTCTGGTGCTATTGTTGAAAGAATGAAATTTTCAGCATGGTTAGCATTTGTTCCAATCTGGCTAACACTTGTATATATTCCAGTAGCTCACTGGATGTGGGGTGGAGGTTTCCTTGCTCAATTAGGTGCTCTTGATTTTGCAGGAGGTATAGTAGTACATTTAACCAGCGGTATAGCAGCATTAGCTCTTGTAATTGCTCTTGGAGCTCGAAAAGACGCGAAATTACTTCCACACCACCTTGGTTATTCGGTGATTGGTGCAGCGCTTCTATGGTTCGGCTGGTTTGGATTTAACGCCGGATCAGCATTTTCAGCCGGAGATATAGCAGTTTCTGCAATGATTGTGACAAACACATCTGCTGCTGTGGGTATGCTTGCATGGATGCTCATGGATAAAATTAAAACAGGGAAACCAACAATGTTAGGTGCTTTATCCGGTGCAATAGCAGGGCTGGCTTCAATTACTCCTGCAGCAGGATATGTAAATTTTATGGCGGCCATAATTATTGGTTTTGTTGCATCAATACTTGCATACACTGCGGTTTCATCAATAAAACCCCGCCTTGGCTATGACGATGCATTAGATGTATTCGGTATCCATGGGGTTTGTGGTATAACAGGAACACTTGCAATCGGCGTATTTGCCAGTCCAATTATTAATAGTGTTACAACTGGAGGTATTCTCTTTGGAAACTTTACATTAATTGGTGTTCAACTTTTAGCAATAGTTGTAGTTGCAATTTATGCATTTGGAATGACATTTGTAATTGCTAAGGTTTTAGACAAATTATTCGGATTAAGAGTTGAAGAAATGCATGAAATTCAGGGTCTTGACATTAACCAACATGAGGAATCCGGTTACAGATTATCTTAGACACGTTTAAATGATTAAAAGTAATAAATTAAGAGAATAGACTTGGAAGTGG
The DNA here is from genome assembly GCA_002505765.1 of Methanobacterium sp. UBA176. GTDB lineage: Archaea > Methanobacteriota > Methanobacteria > Methanobacteriales > Methanobacteriaceae > Methanobacterium_D. The sequence goes on from DAVZ01000042.1 coordinate 10,759, forward strand.
AATGATGAAAAAGATAATTGCCATCATAAGACCAGACAAATTAGAAACAGTGAAAAATGCTCTTGAGGAAACAGGATGCCGTGGAATGACAGTAAAAGAAGTGAAGGGTCGTGGAAGACAGCTTGGTATTACAGAAAGTTACAGAGGCCGTGATTACAGGATAGATCTTTTACCAAAAACTGAAATTGAAATAGTTTCTATTGATGATGATGTTGAAACTATAATTCAAACCATAGTTGACAATGCTAAAACTGGAGATATTGGAGACGGAAAAATCTTTATATCCCCTGTTGAAGATGTTGTCAGAATAAGAACTGGTGAAAGAGGAGAAGGAGCTGTTTAATTCCTTTTTTATTTTAAACTAATTTTTTTTTCAATTGTTGGTTCTTAAACCGGAATGTTTATATACTATTATAATCAATTTTTATATGTCGGAAGTAGGTTACCGATATCCGACTATTAAAGTGGTGAATCATTTAATATGAAAATAAGAAACACCAAAAAACAGACAAAATACCATTAAAGCAATGAAAAAGCTTTGATATAACATAAATTTTATAGAAAACGGAGGAAATACATATGGCGGATCCTATTCTTAACTCTGGAGACACAGCATGGATGCTTATCTCCACAGCCCTTGTAATGCTCATGACCATTCCTGGCGTGGCATTATTCTACGGGGGTCTTACCAAAAAAGTAAATGTTTTAAATACAATGTTTTTATCCTTGATTGCCTTTTCCATCACAAGCATAATATGGGTATTTTACGGTTACCAGTTTGCTTTTGGGGAAACCATAATGGGAATCATTGGAAATCCTGCAAATGTATTGTTTAGTGGAATTACAGTGAATTCACTGGCAACACTTGCACCCACAATACCAACAACAGTATACATTGCGTTCCAGATGACATTTGCAGCAATTACCATTGCACTCATTTCTGGTGCAGTTGTTGAGAGAATGAAGTTCTCATCATGGTTAATATTTGTAATTGCATGGGTATCTTTAGTATACGTACCAATAGCCCACTGGGTATGGGGTGGTGGATGGTTATTCGACTTAGGAGCCCTTGACTTTGCAGGAGGTACAGTTGTACACTTAAATTCAGGTATAGCTGCACTGGTACTGGCAATACTTTTAGGAAGAAGAAAAGACACAAAATTACTTCCACACCAGCTCGGTTACTCTGTAATTGGTGCAGCGCTTCTATGGTTCGGCTGGTTTGGATTTAACGCCGGATCAGCATTAGCAGCTAACGGTCTTGCTGGATCAGCATTTATAGTAACCAACACTGCAGCAGCAGCAGGTTTAATATCATGGGTAATTGTGGATTACCTTAAAACAGGAAAACCAACATTACTGGGAGCCATATCCGGTGCAATAGCCGGTTTAGTAGCAATTACTCCTGCAGCAGGTTTTGTAACAGTTCAAGCAGCAATAATAATTGGTCTTGTAACCTCAGTAATCTCATATATGGCAATTTCATGGTTAAAACCACGTTTAGGCTATGATGATGCATTAGATGTATTCGGAATACATGGTTTATCTGGCCTATGGGGGGCAATTGCAACTGGTCTCTTTGCAGCACCTTTCATTAACTCCCTTGGTACAGGGGTTTTCTATGGAAATCCTGAGCAATTAGTTATTCAATTAATAGCTGTAGGTTCAGTAGGAGTATATTCACTGATAACTACTCTAATCATAGGTTTAATAATAAAATACACCATAGGATTGAGAGTAGAGACTAAAGAAGAGATAGAGGGACTGGATACTAACCTTCATGAAGAATCTGGTTACAGAATTTAATCCATAGGAGAATGAAAAATGAAAGAAATAATTGCCATAATCAGACCAGAAAAGTTAGAAAATGTTAAAACAGCTCTTGAAGAAATCGAATGCCGTGGATTAACTGTCACAGAGGTAAAAGGACGTGGAAGACAGCTTGGTATTACAGAAAGTTACAGGGGCCGTGATTACAGGATAGATCTTTTACCAAAAACAAGATTGGAAATAATTGTAAATGATGAAAACAGCGAAAAAGTTATTGAAACTATTATTAAAACAGCTAAAACTGGAGATATTGGAGACGGAAAAATCTTTATATCCCCTGTTGAAGATGTTGTCAGGATAAGAACTGGTGAAAGAGGAGAAGGAGCTGTTTAAAAGTTCTTTCTTAAACTTTTTTTAAGTATTAAACATACTTTTTTTTATTATATTTTATAAATTGAATAAAGTATTTTTTTTAGCAAGATTTATTAGCAATACCAAATAATTCATATTATACTCATAAAAGGAGAGAAAATATGAAAAATAAATCAGTGATTAGCATTGCAATTCTGGTTTTAATTATTTTAGGTATTTCAGGATGTATAGATAACAATCAAAACGCAACCAATACAAGTTATCAAACATCAAATCAAAATACAGGCACAAATAATACTCAAAATTCTACATCAGTTGCAATATCTCCCGCAGAAGCTAAAAAAAATGCTGAAAAATATATAGAAGAGCCAGGTGCAACTGCAGGTACACCCATGTTAATAAATACCGATGGAAAATCCACATATGTCGTTCCTGTCATTTTAAACGGCAATCAGGTTGGAGAAATTTTAATTGATGCCCAGACAGGCGAGAATATGGGTGGTGCAGGCGGAGTATCAAACAGCGTTTAATACTTCCAGATTTAATTCCAAAAAAGTTTAAAGAGGTAAAATTACCTCTAGCTTACCATCCCCTTGATTGGAGTCTTTCCTCCTCAGGAATTTCTCCCATATCAAGTCCAGGCATTGCCTTTCCAAGATCTCTTGAAACCTTGGCAAGAATTTCAGCATCTTCATAATTTGCAGTAGCTTCTACTATGGCTTTTGCAACTATTTCTGGATTTTCTGACTTAAATATCCCGGAACCTACAAAAACGCCGTCTGCTCCAAGCTGCATCATCAGTGCAGCGTCTGCAGGTGTTGCTACGCCTCCAGCAGCAAAGTTTACTACGGGTAATTTGCCTAAATTAGCTGTTTCTTTAACAAGCTCAAAAGGAGCTTCAATTTCTCTTGCAACTCCCCATAATTCTTCTTCAGTTTTATTCTGGATCTCTCTAATGCCTCCCATGATCATCCTCATGTGCCTTACCGCTTCAACGATATTTCCTGTTCCTGCTTCACCTTTGGTACGAATCATGGCTGCACCTTCATCTATTCTTCTTAATGCCTCACCAAGGTTCCTCGCACCACAAACAAATGGGATTGTGAATTTCTTTTTATCAACATGATATTTTTCATCTGCTGGAGTCAATACTTCACTTTCATCGATCATATCCACCCCAAGTGACTCCAGTATCTGGGCTTCAACAAAATGACCAATTCTAACCTTTGCCATAACTGGAATTGAAACTGTATCCATTATTTCAATAACCTTGGATGGATCAGCCATTCTGGCAACTCCTCCAGCAGTTCTTATATCCGCAGGTACCTTTTCAAGTGCCATTACTGAAACAGCCCCGGCATTTTCAGCTATTTCTGCTTGTTCAGCATTTACTACATCCATAATGACTCCACCTTTTGTCATTTTGGCAAATCCTTTCTTTAAAACTTCTGTTCCATGTAACATTCTATTCCTCCACTTTAAAGTTATTCAATGTCCGAATGTTTAGAATGACCACCTTTTAATTATATAACAATCGTTATATATTATATTTTTTTATCAATTTTAATTTCATTTTATACAGTTAAATAGTTTGATGAGATCTCTAATTTTAATAAATTTAATTCAAATTAAATAAATATTCTTTTTTTAGAATTAACATTAGATTTATTTTACCAGCACCATTTTTCTGTCAAATGAGACTTATAGATAAAAATAAAGTTCCAATTTCAAGTTAAAGGGTTAATTTACAATTTTTCTAAAAACCCAGTTTTCATTGCCACAATATAATCCTGATAATTGGATGGATTGCTGGACTTGTGGCTGGAGGAGTAGTTTCAGGATTACTTAAAAGAGCCAATGCTGATGAAGCTGTAGCAAGAACAGATTTATGAAAAACATTAGCAGGATCGGGGATGAGAGTAACTGGTTTAATCGGTGCCTTGGTAAGATGGTTATTCCACCTGATTTTCATATTGGCCCCATTAAGTATCTTAAATAAACCAATATTCACTAACCTCGTGAATGAAGTCGTTTTTATATATACAAAACCTTATTGCAGGAGCTTTAATCCTTGTAATAGGATTGCTAGAAATAAATTTCTTAATGAACTGGATTGAAGGCATGATGAAGTATGAAAAATCGTATTAGCCGGGATAATCAGCATCGACCTTAAGCACTGTTCTCAGATGTAGTGATAGTAATTGCACTTGATCAATTAAAAATCAACACCAGCATCATATACACGTTCTTAACGCCATTGGCATTGGAAATTGCAGTAGGTGTGGCAGTAGCAATGGGAGTCGCATTTGGAGTATGTGGTATAGATTGTGGTTAGAGATTATTTAGAAAAATTACAAAATCTGGTGAAAGCAACGCCAGAGAAAAAGTTAAAAGTGAAGAAGTAGGGCTTGAAGAAGAATTCTATTCTGGTGAAGGAATGTAAAATAATAATATTAACCTTCTTTTTTTATTTTTTAGTTAGCAAATATTTCTAAGCGAAAATGAGTACTTCCTTAGAAAATACATTTAATAATTCTCCAAACATTCATCCTTTAAAACCCTTGCATCCTCATTATCAGGATTAAGTAGCAATACCCTGTTAAAACATTCCACTGCCTTTTCAAATTCTCCCAGCTCCATAAGAGCAACACCCCTGTTACTGCAGAAAACATTATTCTGGGGCTCTAATTTCAAGGCTTCATCATAACATTTTATGGCTTCATCAAACCTTCCAAGCTCTAAAAGTGCATTTCCTTTACGGTTCCATGTAGATGCATCAGGAGCTGTTTCCAGACATAGCTCCAGTGCTTTATCGTAGGCCTCAAGAGCTTCTTCAGTTCTCTCTAATTGAGACAAAATATTACCTTTAGCGTTCCAAACATCAGGATTATCTGGTTCAAGTTCTAAAATTCTGTCATAACAGTTTAAAGCATCTTCGAATCGTCCGAGCATCTCTAAAATAAATCCTCTCCAGTATAATACAATTACATTATCTTTATTTAAAATTAATGCTTTTGTATTATATTTCAACGCTTCTTCTGGTTTATTTGAGTTTAAAAGAGCTATTGCCTTATTGTTCCAGATGAATTCATTTTCAGGATCCATTTCCAGCGCCTTATCATAACATTCTATGGCTCCATTAAATTTATTAAGGCGGGATAAGTTATCTCCCTTTTTATTTAATAAATAAACATCATCAGGGTCATGTCGCAATGCAGCAGTGTAACACATTACAGAATCATTGAATCTACCTGAATCAAACAATATATCGGCCCTTTTAGTTATCATTGCCTTTTCATCTATTTTCTCCCCTTCCCATTCATCAACAGGATATTTCTTAAACCTTATGATCTGGAAAAGTGAATCATCCTGGGTATCATCTGGATAAAGCCTTCTAAATTCTGTTTCAAGCTCTGAAGCGTTTTCAAAGCCTTCTTCTCTTGCAAGATCATCGTCTTTAATGATATCTTTGAATTTCGCTATTTCCACATCAACTACTTCGGCTTCAAATAACTTTTCACGCTCCTTAGAAACTAAATTCCAGTAGCAGTGGAGACGATCACCCCTTGATAAGGGCTTTTTCCATAACTTACGAATGGTAGTGGTCTTTTTACCAGTTATAAGTTCAAGATGACTGCTTCCAAATAACAATATAGGCATCTGTGACCCCCCATTTATTCAGGATTAGTGATTACAGCTAATCAGGTTAATTATTTTTATTTAATGATTTCTTCGCCAAATTCAGCGGTTTTTATCTTAATACGTTTAAGAAAAGGTTTTATCCTTTCTGCAATATTTATTAACTCATCCCTCGTAGGGATATGAGTGCCATACAAATTTTGGTCAAGTACATTTTTATCCCTGAATTGCTGCAATGTGTATGCATCTGCATATATATTTTTTGCAATTTCAATTATGTCTTCAATTTCCATTAAGCAAGGTACAAATGTAGTCCTGCATTCAAGGTAAACATCAGCTTTTATGCAAGCTTCCATGCTTTTTTTTACCCTATCGCCAATTGCAGATCCTATGATCTTCTCGTATTCATGGAACGGTGCTTTAATATCAAGTGCTACATAGTCCAGCAATTCCATTATATCCTTTAATTCATCAACAAAAAATCCATTGGTATCAAGTTTTGTTTTTAAACCCTTTGATTTAGAATATTTAAAAATATATTTAACGTCTTCATGTTGAATAAGAGGTTCACCGCCAGTAATAACAACGCCATCAATAAATTCAATTGAATTATCAATTTTTTTTATAATTTTGTCCTTTTTTACTGATTTTCCACCATCTACAATTTCAGGATTGTGGCAATAGGGGCATTTTAATATACATCCTCCAGTAAAAATTACCAGCGATACTTTTCCCGGAAATTCAAGGGAGGAAATAATCATGTCTCCTATTATCATTTAAAATCTACCTTATTAACTAAATCTTATATTTCAAACTATTTCTAAGTTAATTACATTCATTCAATTATACTTTTCAGTATCTGGATAAATCTTTTATCTTCTTCAAGGGTTCCCACGCTGACCCTTATCCAGTAATCATCGAGCCCTTTAAATGATTTACAATCCCTTACAATTACTCCTCTTCTTAAAAGCTCTTCTGTAAATTCTCCTGAGTTTATTCCTGTCTTTCTAATGTCTACAAGTAAATAATTTGCTTTAGATGGATAAACATGAATATTATGGAATTTGGACATGTTTTCATAAAGAAATTCCCTGCTCTGGATTCCAATTTTTATTGAATTCTTAATGTATTCTTCATCTTCAAGTGTAGCTGATGCAGCAGCATAAGAAAGCTTTGTAAGACTAAAAACAGGTTTTACTCTATGTAAAAGCTCTATAAATTCCGGATTAGAGATTGCATACCCTATCCTCATCCCTGCAAGCCCAAAGACCTTTGAAAATGTCCTTAAAATCAATAAATTATCATATTCATCCAGCAGATTAAGGTTATTCCCCTCAGCAAATTCAATGTAAGCTTCATCAACAACAACAAGGGTATCAGTACTGTCTAAAACCCTTTTAATGTCATTTTGATTTATTAAACCCCCTGTAGGGTTATTTGGAGTGCATAAAAAGATTATTTTTGTTTTGTTAGATATTGCATCAATTACAGAGCCTACATCAAGTTTGTTTTCTTCAACATCCCACTTTGCATAGACAGGAACTCCGTCGTAAATTCTCAGAGTAAATTCATAGTACATATAAGATGGTATTGGCACTATAAACTCGTCTCCTGGCTCTATTAAAGCCTTTCCAAGCACATCCAGGATTTCATCTGCCCCATCTCCTCCAATAATAATATTGGATGCTTTTACACCGGCATAAGATGCAACTTTGTCCTTTAAATCCTCGAGATTAGATTCTGGATATTGGTGTATTGAATCCAGGCCCCTTTCTAAAGTTTCAACTGCTTTTTTTGAAACCCCCAGCGGATTTTCGTTTGATCCAAGTTTTATAATATCGTCGGGATTAATGTTATATTTAGATGCTATTTCATCTATTGACCTTCCAGGAACATATGGATCAAGTTCCATTACAATTTTTTTAACCTTTACCATTTTTTCACATCTTTTAAGCTAATTTAGTGTATCTGAGGGTTTTTTTCCTTTATACTCTGTATTTATTCAGTTTTAAGTTTTCATACAGCTTTGCAGGTATAGCCATTTAAACTACCTACTCAAACTTTTTTCAGTAACAACTGCTCTGCCTAACCATCTGTTTTCTCCAATTTTTCTACTCCATTTAAAACCCGTTGAGTTCCAATCAGAGAATTTTTCTCAATCTGGCCCTCAGGACCGCTGCATGTCCTACTAAAACATAATCTTCTAATTTAGCCAGATGACCTTTAGATGAGTGTATTACACAGTTATCCTGAACATTTGAATACTTTCCAATGATTATCGAAACTATTTCTCCTTTAAAATACAACCATTATACCATACTGAAGTTTGTGCATCAATCCTTATCTTCTCTATTATCTTTGCATCATAAATATTTTAACGCTTTCATCTATCGTTACATTCTATTTCTCCATAAACTAATAAAAATCAAATAAAGAATGTTATGGGGTTAATAAGTCCAAATTTACTCTTTAATTACATTTTAGTAATGAAAAGCTATTAAATAATTAAAAACAAATTATTTGTTGTCTTTTACAACTTTATGTTCCTGTTTTACCAATACAAGTGTGTTTGAAGGAATATCTTTATAAATTATTGTTCCTGAGCCAATTGCCGAGTTTATCCCCACCTTCACTCCAGGATTAAAACTTGAATTTATGCCTGTTTTAACGTTATCACCAAATATTGAACCCAGTTTCCGCACACCGCAATCACATATTTCCCCTTTGATGTTCATTTTAACATTTTGATTATCAAAACGTAGATTTGCAATGTTCGTTCCAGCAGCAATATTACAATTAGCGCCAATAACTGAATCTCCAACATAGGAAAGATGATTAACATTGGTTCCGTCCATTATGATTGAATTTTTAATTTCAACTGCATTTCCAACATTTACATTATTTCCAATGTAACTGCATTTACGTAAATAAGAATTAGGGCCTATATCACAGCCTTCTCCAACATAAATGGGGCCAAATATGTAAGTTCCAGATCTGATGATGCTGTTTTTACCAAGAACTATTGGGCCGTGAATAGTTACTCCTTCTTCTATTTCACCCTCAATCTTCTCTTCCATTTCGGCTATAAAATGTTCATTTACATTTAAAAGATCCCAAGGCCTTCCAATATCTATCCATTTACTATCAGATTTAAGTCCTAGAATCACTTTATCTTCACTCATCTGTATTTTAAGGGAATCTGTTATTTCATATTCTCCTCTTTCAGACTTTTCTGTCTTTTTTATGGCATCAAAAATGAATTTATCAAAAAGGTATATTCCTGCGTTGATAAGATTGCTGGGTGCCTCTCCAGGAGCGGGTTTTTCAACTATGTTTTTAATTCTATCTTCTTCTATTTCAACAACCCCAAATGAAGAAGGATCTTCAACTTCAGTTAGCATAAGAACTGAAGATGCAACATTAGCTTCAAATTTAGCAACTAACTTACGAATGAGTATCGAATCAACTATTATATCACCATTTAACACTACAAATGCGCTATCAATTTCATCCATAACATAATTAATGGCATGCGCAGTTCCTAACCTTTCTTCCTGAGTCACATAGGCAAGATTAACCCCAAATAAAGATCCATCACCAAAATAATCCTCAATTACCTCTTTTTTATATCCTACAACCATTATAATATCTTTAATACCTGCATCCCTTAACGCTTCTATATTATATTGAAGTATTGGCTTTCCTCCGACCTGGATCATTGTTTTTGGTCTTGTTAGAGTCAATGGACGCATCCTTGTGCCCTCACCTGCCGTAAGCAACACTGCCTTCATAATATCCCCTCTATAAATCTTCTGGAGATATCCCTGATTCTTTCGGCTGTTTCCATGTTTTTACCTTCTAATGTAATTCTAATATAGGCCTCTGTACCTGAAGGTCTTATTAATACCCAGCTTCCATCTTCCATGGATATTCTAACTCCATCAATGAAATTAACATCACTGACATTATCAAAATAATCAGGAAGTTCTTCTTTAACCTTTTCCATTATCAATGTTTTCTGGATGTTTTCACATTTTATTTTTTCTCTGATTGTAGGATAGCTTGGTATTTCGTCAAGAAGCCTTGAAAGCGGTCCATTTTTTTCTACAATTTCTATAATTTTAAGTGCTGAAAGTATGCCGTCAGGACACATGCAGAAATCAGGATGTAACCATGTGCCTGAAGGTTCCCCTCCAAATGAAGCATTTGATTCAACAATTACTTCTGCAACATGTACATCTCCAACTTTGGTGCGTATAACTTCTCCACCTACTTTCTCCATTGATTTATCAACACTAAATGATGCATCAACTGTGGTAACAATTTTTCCACCAATTTTACTGGATACAAGAGCCAGTAATTTGTCGAAATCTGCCATAATTCCATTATCATCGATTGCCACCATTCTGTCTGCATCTCCATCGTGTGCAATTCCAAGATCTGCCCCTGTAGCCTTAACAACATTCATAAGTTCTCTAAGATTTGCAGGTGATGGTTCAGGCATTCTACCCGGGAAATATCCGTCTGGCTGGCAGTTTAAAGTTATTACCTCACATCCTGTCTTCCTGAGTACCATTGGTGAAATATAGGAACCAGCACCGTTTGCACAGTCAACAATAATCCTTAAATTTCCTTTTATTTTTACATTATTCAGTAAATCTTCCATATACTGGTGAACAATGCCATCGTTATCTTTAATATTACCTATATTTTCCCATGAAGCCACCTGAAAACTTTTATCATGAACTATTTTTTCAATTGTTCTTTCCTGATCCCTGGTATAAGCCATCCCTGTAGGGTTCCATAGCTTAATTCCATTATATTCTGGAGGATTGTGGGATGCTGTTATCATTATTCCAAGATCTGCCCTTAATTTCATGGCTGCATATCCAACAAGGGGTGTTGGAACCATTCCAAGACATATTACATCAGTTCCACATTTAACAATCCCGGCAATGATTGCATTTTCAATCATTTTGTTGGAAGTTCTTGTATCGTATCCTATAACTATTTTACGATCTTCACCTCCGATATATGTGGCTGCAGCCATTCCAATATCCATTATTAAGTTTAAAGTTATCTCCTCGTCAATTTTGCCTCTTATACCTGATGTACCAAACAGTTTTGGAACCATTTCTTCCATAATCATACACCCTACTCTTAAATTACTTTTAAGCTCCAAATTTCTTAGATCTATTCATTAGATCCATTAAAATGTTCATCACATCTGAACCCCTTATTCTGCAGAGACCACCAGAATGAGCTGCCCTCTCATTGAAACTTTTTACATTATCTACTCTGATTTCAGGCCCCTTTATAACAATAGGAACTGGATCTCCAGTATGATCCATTACAGAAATAGGTGTTGAATGATCTGCAGTTAAAATGAAGTAAATATCATCTATTTTCATTATTTCTCCAACTACAGCATCCACTTTCTCAATAAATTTTAATTTTTCTTCCATTTCTCCATCATGGCCAGCTTCATCGGCACCGTCTATATTGATAAGAATAAAATCGTAATTATCGCCCTTTGCTGCAGATACAATACTTTCAGTAATACTTTTAAGATCTGTGTCTATTCCACCAGTTGCACCTTCTACATCAATTAGATCCATTCCTGCTATCTTGCCTATCCCTTTTATCAGGCCTGTTTCTGCTATGCATGCGGATTTTAGCCCAAATTTTCCATTGAATGAAGGAACATTCGGTACTGCTCCAACACCCCTGGGTAATATAACATTTGCAGGGTTTTCCCCTTTTTCAATCCTTTTTTGGTTAACTGGATGATCTCTCAATACTTTATATGATTTTTGGACAAATTTATTCAATATTTGAGCAGTTTTAGCTGCTTCTGGAGAATCATCCAGGGGGATAACTTCTTTAGGAGGTTTACCATCGTGTTTTGGGTCAGAGTCAGATACTTTATCAGATAAACCCATTCCTCTAAGTACAAGTACCGCTCTGTGGCCTGTAGATTCTTTAAAAATTACTTTAATGTCTTCAAAACCCTCCAATTTCATGGAATCAATGGATCCAGCTATTTCCTCTGTGCCTTCCCTGATTCTTCCCGCTCTTCTATCGGTGATAATACCATTCTCATCCTGAGTTGAAAAATTACATCTAAAAGCAATATCGCCGGCAATAACTTCTACACCAATTCCTGCGGCTTCAAATGGGCCTCTACCAGTATAAACTTCATAAGGATCATATCCAAGTATTGAAATGTGAGATGTATCACTTCCTGCTCTTATTCCAGGTTTTATTGGATCCATAATTCCATTAATGCCCATTTCAGCTAATTTATCCATATTCGGAGTATCTGCAGCTTCAAGAGGAGTTCTGTATTCAAGATCCTTTATTGGACGATCTGCCATCCCATCTATTATCATTACGATTCCCTTCACCATTATCACCTAACCATGAAAATAATTATCTATTATTATATTTATTATACTATTAGAATTCCTAAAAAAGCTCCAGATATTGTAGCAAAAAGATTTACATGCTCATTGGTAATATAATTTCTTGATTCAAGAACTGCTCCCAGAATACTATCAACAAAACACCCAAAAGTTCCGGATATGACTGCAACTTTCATAGCATTAAAAGGATCTGGAGTTATTCCCAATAAATAGGCAAAAGCCCCAATAATTCCAGCCCCAATTATGCCTGCAGCAGTTCCAACAGGAGAAATACCTCCATCTGTTCCTGGAGGGACTTTTTTAAAAGTAGTTATAAGACGGGGAGTTCTATCTACAACTCCTATTTCGCTTGCGAGTGTGTCAGCAGTGGCAACTGCTATGGAACCTACAAAACCAGCGTAATTACCGAACGCTGCCATTATAAAGGGGACTATTCCATTAGAAATAACATTCTTTACGCTCCTTGTCCCCTCATAAACACCGATATCTTTTTTATATCGGTGCTGGTATTTTGTGGATACAAATCCAAGAATAAGAAAAACAATAATTAACAATAGCCAGTTTATTCCAGCAGTAAAAATAATGATAATACCCATGATAACCATGAAAATGGATCCAAAAAGATCAAGGGCTCCTCTAATATAAGTCAATAGCCCTACGATCACAACAAGGATCACATATTCCCAGCTTACCATTTATATCCCGGACATAAAATTTTCAATTATGTTGGTTCCTCTAAAACATGAGTTTTGATTATTTCAACTCTCTTTAAAGGATATATCTTCTTTGTTTCGTGATATATGTTTGATGCCATTTTTCCAGACGCTACTGCCTCAACAACTTCTGGGAAAGTCTTTCCTTCAACTGCTTCCTGGATCAATCTGCCCATTGTTTCCCTGATAAATTTCTGCTGGGATGATTTTGCCCTTTTAACAGTTATAGCAAGGATATGAACATTCACTGTGTAGCCTTCTTTAGTCTTAATGTCTGTAATCGCATCTATTCTACTTGTTCCCCTTCTGATCATGCTTCTAACATAATCTGTGGTTACATGGTGTCCAACAAACTTGGTGTTTGCAGTATCTCCTGCAACGTTGTTAATCTGGAAGTACAGTTTAACATACTGCTTTGAGAAATCACCGGTTAATTCTCTCATTGATGATTCAACTCTTCTTTTTAAGAGCATATCAGGGTCCCTTGCTGGAGTAATTCCTATTTCTGCATCTCCAAATTCTGCCGGGGTCATAATCTTATACCATTTTTTTTCTTTCCACGTATCTCTCACTCTTCTACGTCTTGCTTTAGCCATATTTAATCACCTTTATCAATTTAATACGGTTTCTAACCTATCCAATAATAATGCTTTAATTTTAATAACAAAAAGAACCTTTTGAAAAGTTCTGTAAAATTATGGAATTGATGAAACTGGAGTTAAAATTACTTATTATACACTCTCATTCATGGTTTATAAACATATTGAAGAATTCGTTTAAAATAAACACATAGTGGGGAGTTCCATCAATGCACATTTACAAATTTCAATTAATAAACCAAAAATCCGCCCAAAGGTATTTCATATTATAGTCATCGCTTCTATTTATACTTTAAAAAATTTAACTGTGTACAGTTTTAAGATTCGGAAATCCATCAAAATCTGAGACTTGACCTGTTTTTCTTAACTTTAAACTTAAAAATAAACCTTGCTAGAAATAAAAAAATTAAAATAGATGTAGATCATCAGTCTTGACTTGTATACTCCCGTCCTGTTCCAAGACAGGCCGGACAAACTCCATTTCCTCCGCAAACGCTACAGACGTATTTTTCATATCCGTCAGGAGAAGTTTCTCCTGTTCCACCACATCCCCAGCAGACGCCGCTTCCTCCGCATTCTGTACATGTTATTGTATTTGAAGAGGAATCTGAAGAGGAATCCTTGTTACTGGAACTGGAGCTTGAACTTTGAGTATTTGTACTTGTTGATTTAGTAGACTGCTGATCAGACTGATCATTGGTTGTTGAATCATCTGTTTCGGTTTCTGTACTACTTATACATCCAGATATGCTTAAGGATGCAGTTATAATACAAATTAATAATATCAACAAAATTTTCTTCATTTTCATTAACTCCAATTATATTTTTTACCCCCTTCCTTTTAAACTCCATAAAAAACCTAAAATAACTCTAATTTTACGCGTACTATCTGTTTTTGAGGATCTTCCAGATATCCCCCATAATATGATGAAAGTTCACCAAATGGTGAAGTAGTACCTGGCATCAATTTATTATCGTCCAAAAAGGCGGTATCATTTGCAACTATCTTCCCATTTGCATCGTATGCGGTTACATTTACTTGAACAAACTCAGCAGCCGTATTTCCATTATTTTTTACATAACCCTCAAACTTAACTTCTGATTCGTCTCTAAGGGCATATCTATAGACTTTGTAGTCAATTATTGCCAGACTTGCATTTTTAGAAGATACTGTAACATCAGTTATATCTTCTTCTGCTGTTACATAGTAATATACTGGTAAGCCTACCACTAAAGCTAAAACCAGACACAGACCGGCTAAACGGCTCTTGCTCATGTGTCTGCCGTGTTCAGTCCACCATGTTACGATTAAAACTATTACTAAGGCAATTGCTGCAGTTATAAAAAAAGTCATGTCTGCAAACAGATATAACGGTACTAATATCAGTAATAGCCATGCTATAATAATTGGTATTCTTAAAAAAAGTCTCTTATATTTACCTATATATACGTACCAGATCATAAATAGGATTAATGCTGTACCTATGCCAACTATAAATATTTTATATTCCAAAGGCAGAGCCATAAATTCTTGAATATCATCGGTACCTATTCTTCCGGCTTTAAGTACAGGGACAAATCCATAACTTACAAAATTAGGAAAATTAACGTCCATGGTACTTCCAGATATTAATGTTGCCTTTTGCTCTGCAAAAACGCTGCCAGGAATAATTAAAATTCCAAAAATTAAAAATAATACCAAAATTATGCTTTTATAACTCATTTATAGCCAACCTCCCCCAACAAATTAATATTATTAGTAACATCATTTAATTATATAAATATTTACAATTATTATAGAGAATTATGAATTAATAAGACATATATATAACATAATATGAATATAAATTAATTATTATCATTTAATTGGTAATTATAGCATCATATTAGGAATATACATAAATTAACGATAAATTATTTAAAAAATATAATATTAAATTTTTTAATTATAAAAAATTAATTAAGTAATTATTATATGATTAAATGACATTTTGAGATTAAAATAGCGGCTTTTTCATGAATTTATAATGATTGATGAATCTATCTAAAACTTCATCCACACTTCCTTCGTCTTCAACGAGTTTAATCCCTGCATTCTTAAGGCCAAATTTACCTTTTAAACCGGCTTGTGCGCATATAACAACTTCACAGTCTCCAATATCGTCGAGAGATTTCTGCCATTGATGTTTCTCACCCTTAATTTTAGTTGATTCTCTTTTTTCAATAAAATGCACGTTTTCTTCGTCAAATTCATAAATCATAAAAGCTTGAGCCTTTCCAAAATGATCTACATCTTCACCATTTGATGATGCTACTGCTATTTTCATACTATCCCCTTTTATTATTTAACTGCTACAAGGATCGGGCTTTTTCCTGTTTCTAACTGCCATTCTTCATCTTTAAAATCTAAAGAAATATCTCAAAGCCTATTTTTTTTATTAATTCAGTAACCTCTTCTATTCCAAAAACACCTAATTTATGTTCATCAATGTCAAAATCCATCTTTCAATTCTCCTTTACAAAAAAAACGGAGCTTGAATTGAATATTCCATCTTCTAAGTGTGACTGGCAGATTCTTGCCAGTTTAAGGTCTTCTTCAACCACGGTACTCACTTAACGTTCCTTCAATCCAGTTTTCTTTATTAATGCCCATATCAAAAATAAGGACTCCTCCATCTTTTAAATGATCGTGAAAATTATTTAAAATATTTTCAGCTCGTAAAGTGGTATTGTAAATTTATTGCGCTGAACATGTAGATTAAAACATCGAATTCGGCCCAAATCCATTTCTTTCATATCTCCTTTAATAAAGGAATATCTGGTAATTTTTCTCTGCTATTTCCAACATTTCCTCATTGATCAAAACCAACGATTTTATTGTCATTTTTAAGGAAACATGCAATGTATTCCATTCCCATAGGCTACATCAAGTAGTTCATTATCGGGACTGGTTTTATAAGTTTCTATGGCCCATTTTATGAAATCAGACTCTCTTTTATGGTCCATTTTTTCATAATTTATCGTAGTACCTGACAAATTTCTTGTAAAGCTGTTGCTTGGTCATCTATCTACCAATTAAAAATAAAAGCCCAATTTAACACTAATCCTTAATTTTCTTTATTAAACTGGCTACATTAAATCCAAATCGTCTTATAGTCTGCATTCCTTCTTCATCGTCCTGTACCTCACCTGGAGCGTGTCCAAAGACCATGTTCCAGTAGGTTGAGCCAGGAACAATCATATCGTTAATAAAGAAGAACATGAGCATCTCCTGGATGGTAGCAGTGTGTCCTCCTCTCCTTGCAACTGCTATAGGGCCTCCAATTTTCCAGGATAAGAAATTATCAGATGCTCTTGATACCATTCCTATCCTCTGTAGTGCAGACATTATATCTCCACGTGCTGTCCCAAAATAGACTGGAGATCCTACTATGAACCCATCAGATTCCCTTATTTTCGATATAATATCATTTAATCCATCATTTTGCGAACATTCGCTTAATTCTCCGCATCTTCCACATGCAATACAGGATCTGATGTTTTTACCTACAAAGGGGATTATTTCCACTTCCAATCCTTCATCTTCTATAACTTTGGCGCATTCTTCTAGAACCTGGTAAGTATTCCCGCTTGGTCTTGGGCTTGCAGATAGCATTACAACTTTTTTCATAAAAATCCCTCCTAAATCTATATTTTCAATTATATTTTCTCTTTTTTCCTTTATAAGATATATTAAATATTATTTTAAGGTCTCTATAAGTAAACATTCATTAACAAATAGTAAAGTTTATATAACATTATGTAAATATTACTTTACATAAGGTTGATGAAAGGCTGACAAAATCCTCGATTTTGCTGCTGCAAAACTCAAAAAATTTTTCATGCTATGCCCAACCACAAACAAAAGTTTGTAAATCAAAGATTCGCTTTCCAAAATTTAGAGAATTTTGAGAGTTTTTGAGGTGATAAAATGAATTTGAAAACTAAAGGAAAAATATTGATGATAATCTCAGCATTCGAAACCGGACTCTGGATTGCAGGACTCTTACTAGCAAATATATACATAATTATACTTGCAATAGCAATATTACTTCTAATAATTCCCGTTGTTTACAAAAACAAGGATAACATAGAGGAGATGTTTAAAGGAGACAGCGATATATTCATTGAAGATGAGAGAACCCAGTTCATCAATGAAAAGGCCGCAAATATGACACTTGGAATTTTAATAGCCGTCGTATTTTATGCTGCAATCATTATAGTAACTCTAAGGGATAAATACCCACAATTTTTAGATATAGGCTACACCCTGTTTTTGATAGCGGCTTTATGTTTTGTACTTTACTTCCTATCTCGTGCATATTATGATAGAAAATACTGAAGTGATAATATGAAAAATAAACTTAAAGTTTTCCGTGCCATGCATGATATCACCCAGGAAGAACTTGCAAAAGAGATCGAAGTGACCAGACAAACAATTATCGCCATTGAAAAAGAAAAATATGACCCTTCTCTCATTTTAGCCTATAAGATGGCTAAATATTTTAAAGTGCCAATCGAGGAGATCTTCATTTATGAGGATTAAAACTAAGAGAAAAACAGTGGAAAATTTCATTGTTTCTTCCAAAAAAATCTCAAAATTAAAGTAATCTACGGTTAGAACGTTCCTTACTGCATGAAACGTTACCTTGAGGAATTTTAGTACTTTGAGGGAGTTCAATACCCATTTTATCAAGAACTGTCCTTGTATCCACCTTTGTACAGACGCATCCATCCTTCAGTAGAGGTACACCCTGACAGTGGAATTTTGAAAGTTTCATCATTGCCAGATTCAGGTCCTGATAACAAGCTACACCTAAAACTGCTTTAAACTTGTTTTCTTTGACTATTTTCTTTAAAAATGTTGATCCTGGAATAATAAACACTTTATAGCCTCTATATTCTGCTTTATTCTTTAAAACACCTATTACGCATCGGCTGCAGTCAGTACAGTGAAGACCTGTAGAATCCAGTTTTGCCTCACATTTCGGGCTTCTAAGACAGTGGGGAAGTATTAAAAGCTTATCCTTATTTTCTATTTGATTAAAAGATTTTTCATTAACTTTATTTCTTACTTCAACACCTATCTGATCAACAATTTTTTCATCAACACCTACATTTCCTGCAAATTTTTTAAACAACCCATAGAATACATCTATTGTAAAAAGGAGTAATCTGGGGAAAATAAGCCTCTCCTGCCTTATAAGGATTCTTCCAAGAATTAGCGTCACTGATAGCAGTATTAATATCAAAATACCTGCAATGAACACTACCTGTCCAAAAATCTGATAAAAATCTATTGACATATAATACACTCAAAATTGCTTTATTTTAATTTAATGATCCTTAAAAGGATATCTGTCATAATTTTTCTATTTTAAAATCTTTAATGAGCCCCTTGATATCAACACCATCCTCTGAAGCGGTTATTTCAATACCGGATAGGTCTTCACATGCGCATAATATATCCTGCTCTGGATGAGTGCCAGGGACTATATTACAGTTTAAACGGATGTGATCCCCAGTGGCCACAACCATTGGCAATCTATTTGAAGTGGGATGATTTTCTGGAAGAACTGTTATAGGAGCATCCAACTCTCTTAAAAGATAAACCATACATCGGATTCCTTTTTCGGCTTTTTCACCTGAATCAAAGGCAGAAACTGCAATTAAATCCTGTGGTTCAAGAAACATCACTATTTCTTCCTTATCAGGCATTCCTATAAAAACCTGTTTTTTACTTCCGGCTTTTACAATGCCCAGTTCTCCAGAATTTCCAATTAAAAATAAAATCTCATCCGGAGTTATTCTAATTCTTCTACGTTCTCTGACTGACATGTAGGGCAAACTATTCTTCTTCCAATTCCTTTAAACTCGTTTCCGCAATCCAGGCATCTGTATCTTCTTGTTTTGAGTTTTTTCATTTTAATGTCAGCCATTGGTCCTCCAACAGTACACATTATAAATCACCATTTCAGCTTTATGTTGTTATTGTTATTTATTCTTTCTCCAAAAATTTCTAAAATTTATGTTTTTCGTATTATTGACAATATATTTATGGATGAAACCTCATTATAATATATTAACTAAAAATCTTAATTTATAGATTCAGAAAATTATTTTAGAGCTATAAACGGTGAAACCATTGAAAAACCTTATTTTTCCATTTTCAGCAATTGTTGGACAGGAAAACATCAAAAAATCACTGCTATTAAATGCTATTAATCCAAGTATAGGCGGCGTCCTTATTAAAGGAGACAAGGGTACAGGTAAAACCACGGCAGTAAGAGCTCTCGCTGACCTTTTACCTTCTATAAAAGTCGTTAAAGGGTGTCCATTTAACTGCGATCCTGATGATGAAAGTTCTCTATGTGATGAATGTAGATCAGACGATATGAAGATAGAAGAACAGAAAATGAAGGTAGTAGAGCTTCCACTGGGCTCAACCGAAGATCGGGTGGTTGGATCAATAAATATCGAAAGGGCTCTAAAAGAAGGTACAAAAGCTCTTGAGCCAGGAATACTCGCTGAAGCCAATAGAAACATACTTTATATTGACGAAATTAACCTCCTGGATGATAATCTTGTTGATGTTCTCCTTGATGCTGCTGCTTATGGAGTAAACATCATTGAAAGAGAGGGTATTTCCTTATCACATCCATCAATGTTCATACTGGTTGGAACAATGAATCCTGCAGAAGGAGAACTCAGACCTCAACTTTCAGATCGAATCGGTCTGCACATCATTGTACACAGCATCATGAACATCGAAGATCGTATAGAGATAATGGCACGTAGAGAAGAATTTGAAAGGGATCCTGCTGGATTTACTGAGAAATTTAAGTCAGAACAAGACAAAATCCTCCAAATTCTTTTAAATGCCAGGAAACTGCTTGAGGATGTAAATGTATCCCCTAACATTATGAAAGCCATAGCTCTTGTCTGCGTTTCTATTGGAGTGGATGGACATAGGGCAGATATTGCCATTTTAAAAACTGCTAAAACTATTGCAGCCTACAATGGTCGAGTTGAAGTTAATTATGATGATTTAGAAGAAGCAATGCTCCTTGTACTTGGAGAAAGACTCCCTAAATCTTACGGACAGGAAAAAATTAAAGAAATGCTGCAAAGGGCAATTAGAGACATTGAACAGCATGAGGAAGAAGAAAAAGAACAACAGGAGAGCCATCAATCAGATGAAGAAAATGATCAGGGTGATGATTCGGGTGATGGATCAAGCTCTGAAGAAGAAACTGGCCAAGGAAAAGAAGGATCAGGAGAACAGCATGGACAGGACGAGGAGGTAAATGTTGATTTATCCCCTGAAGAAAATCATGATGAAGAAAATGAAGAAGAACAAAAATCAGACATAAATGTGGATTTACAGCCCTCTGAAGAAAAGAAGGAAGAAAAAGGAATGAAAATTAAAAGCCTTGACGAAGATTTCGTGGAGGCAGATGAAGATGAGATTAATATAAAAAAGCTCCTGAAAATGAAAGGCAAGCCTAAAAACAGGTTATATGGAAAAAGAGTCGATTCAAAAACTCAAAAAGGTAAATATGTAAAAAGTAAGCTTCCTAAAAACGTCTATCAGGATATAGCCATAGATGCAACAATAAGGGCTGCAGCAATTAGTTCAAAGGGTAGTATTCAGGTTGAAAATGAGCATCTGCGTGAGAAGGTAAGAAAACACGGTGCCAGGGCATCGATTGCTCTTGTAGTAGATATCAGCGGTTCCATGTTTTCTGATCGAAAAGCAAGCAAAGTTAAAGGTATTTTAAACCAATTAATTAATGATACTGCAAGGCATAACGATAAATTAAGCGTTGTTGGATTTAAAGGTCATGATGCAGAAGTTATAATACCTACAACCAAACGAGCCACATCATTTAAAGAACATGTTGATAATATCAGGGTTGGGGGGACCACACCCCTTGCTTCTGGGCTTAAAAAAGGATTTGAGATACTTAAAAAAGAAAAATTTAAAAATGAGTATGTACCCATGATGGTAATTTTAACAGACGGTATGCCTAACGTGGGGATTAAAGAAGGACCTATCCAGGATGCTGTTAAAATTGCAAAAAGTCTTAAAGAAAATGAAATCACCACCATAGTTGTAAACTTCGAAAAGACTGTAAAATTTGGCAGAGATACCAACATGGAGATAGCATTAGCATCTGGAGGAAAATATTACGATCTGGAAGATATTGAAAATCCTAAAATTGCAGTTTCAAAAATAATTGACCATGAGCGATCAGAACTTTAATTGAACAATTTGAAGCAGAATAGAGAGCAAATCAAATGTAATTTTACAGCTTTTTGGCCGGATGCTGCAAATGCAAAAACAGTGATTACTTCGCCGCACGCAAGACAAGCAACAGAATGTCACATACATTACCAAAATCTGATGATGCTTGCATACTAAAGATCAAATGGTTCTTTATCGTTACAAATCAAAAAAACAATGCTAAGTACCTTCAAAACTAATAGCATCAGCAAGAGCTTCAATCAATCAAGATGGTTCTCCCTCAGCAGGTTTTGTTTTTCTAAATGATGTATGTACAAGAAGACCTCACTTTCCTGACACCAGTTTATGAAGTTGATGAATTAATTCAGCTTTAGTAGCTTCATAAAACTGTTCTTACCTTTCAAACAGTTGCTCTGCTCATTATTCATTCTCTATACACCTAATTAGCCTTATTATCTTTTATTTTATATGGTTAAAACCTAATAATATCAATGGAAAATTTAATATAATTAAAAATATAATTAATAGTGTTTTTCTGTTTTTGAATAGACTGAACTAAAATTGACTGATTAAGATTTTAATATGTGTTTTGAAAATGAAAATTATTGTATACCACGCAGAAGAATGTGATCGGAAGAAATGCACCACAGTAAAACTTGGAAAAAAGGGAAAGGTTAAAGTAGTAACAAAGTTAAACCAAATACCTACCGGTGCAATCGTCCTTGACCCCTATTCCCAAAAAGCACTATCTGCTGAAGATAAGGAAACGATTATGGAAAAAGGGCTTGTAGGACTTGATTGCTCATGGAAAAGGTTAGATAAAGTCCCTTTTAGATTAAAAACCGGAAAAAACAGCAGATCATTACCTTTTCTAATAGCTGCAAACCCCACCAATTATGGAAAGCCATGCATACTATCAACTGCAGAGGCAATTGCAGCAAGTTTTTATATAATTGGGTTTAAAGATATTGCTATTGACATTATGTCCCAGTTTAAATGGGGCCCTCATTTTCTAAAGCTCAATGAAGAGCTTTTAGAAGCATATTCTAATGCTAAAAACAGTTTAGAAGTTGTAAAAATTCAAAATGAGTTTATAGATTAGTGTAAATTCTAAACTGATTGATAAATAATTTATAAGGAGGCTAACAAATGGCTAGATTTGAAGAAGCTGAAAATAGAATATTCAATATTAAGATATGCTTAAAATGTAACGCAAGAAACCCCCCAACTGCAAAAACATGCAGGAAATGCGGTTACAAGGGTCTAAGACCGAAAGCTAAAGAACCAAGAGGATAAATCCTCTATATTACATTCTGGAGGTTATCAAAAACTTTAAAAATCTTAGATTTTTAATGTGCAAACCGAAGGTTTGCTAACTTTGTTTTTGGAACCAGTCGAAATCATTGATTTCAAATGGCCCGAACACCATGTGTTCGACGGCCCCCAAAAATTCAAAGAATTTTTGAAGGTTTACCTCCATTTATTTATAATAATGATTATTCCCATCCTGTGATAACATGAAAGTTGAAGATTACATTAAAAATACTTTAAAAAATCACAAAATTCACCTGACCCTTTTAGATCCTGAGGAGCAGAGTCCAGAAGAAGCGGTCAAAATAGCTAAAGAAGCTGTTTCTGGGGGTACCGACGGAATAATGCTCGGCGGATCAACCACACAATCCATTGAGCTTGATACAACTGCAAAAGCGTTAAAGGAAAATATCGATGTCCCTGTTATACTTTTTCCCGGCAATACCACTGGAGTAAGTAAATATGCCGATGCAATTTTCTTTATGAGTCTTCTAAATTCCAACAATCCCTACTGGATAACCGGCGCTCAGGCTTTAGGAGCCCCGCTCATTAAAAAAATTGGAATAGAAGTTATTCCAATGGGTTATATTATCATTGAACCTGGTGGAACTGCAGGGTGGGTTGGAGATGCAAAGTTAATACCTCAAAACAAGCCTGATATCGCTGCCGCATATTCAATGGCTGCAGAATGCCTTGGGATGAGATTGATTTATCTTGAAGCAGGATCTGGAGCATCAAAGCACATTCCAGAAGCCATGGTTGCTGCAGTAAAAAAAATGACTGATATGATTCTGGTTGTTGGCGGAGGAATAAGGGACGGCGAAACAGCAGCCAGAATCGTAAAAGCCGGCGCTGATATTATCGTGACCGGCACTGTGGTTGAAGATAGTTCTGATGTTAAAGATAAGATAGAAGAACTTGTTCAAGGTGTTCGATCTGGTTAAAATACTAATTTTATTTCTTATATTCTTTAATATTCATAGATACTTTTTCTATTTTTGAATTTTGTTTTGAATATAATAAATATAATCATAAATACATTAAATAATAAAATTTATGGAGATTTAAAACCTTAAAATTTAATTAGTATATATTTTAGATTTTTTATTTTGTTTATAGATATTTAATTACCTTTTTTCCTTTTTACAGTGCTAATAACAATTATTTTCCTTCTAACTTTAGTATTTTGCAGTAAACTTTAATTATCTAATATCATTTGTCATATATGTGATTAGATTACAGCTAATAATACATACCTGATCCTCCAAGATAATGAATGGTTCGATGGCAACAGGCCGATAATACATAAATACATTAGTACTGAAAATTGAACCATAACTAATAAACGAAAAGAATTCAAATTATTTACAGAAAATACTATCTTTACTAACAATATTAATTACTGATATGTTAAGAGGTACCAAATGGTTAAGTCTAATATATGGCTTGAAAACACTGGAAAGGAACTTGAACAAGCCATTCGACAGTCAGGCATTGGAGTAATCGGTAGCGTTCCTTGGGGGACTCATTTCTGCCAATTTTATCAGACAAAAGAAGATTTAATCGATACTCTTGTCCCTTACTTTAAAGCAGGATTGGAGAACAATGAATTCTGCATGTGGATTACAGCAGAACCACTCTTTGAAGAAGAGGCAAAAAATGCACTGCAAAAGGCAATTCCAGATATTGATTTTTATTTGGAGCAAGGACAAATCGAAATCATTCCCTACAATGATTGGTACACTAAAGGAGGTAGTTTTGATTCAGATAGGGTTTTGAATGGCTGGGTTGATAAATTAAACAACGCTTTAGAGAAAGGTTTTGATGGTTTAAGACTTTCTGGGAACACTTTCTGGCTTGAAAAAGAAGATTGGAACGATTTTGTTGATTATGAAGAAGAGGTAGATGGTGTTATCGGCGAATATAAGATGATGGCCCTTTGTACATATTCACTGGAAAAATGCACAGCAGCCGAGATTATTGATGTGGTCAATAATCATGAATTTGCTCTGACAAAACGTGAAGGAAAATGGGAAATGATCGAAACTTTAGAGCATAAACGGACAGAAGAAGCTCTACGAGAAAGTGAAGGAAAATATCATTCTCTATACTCATCTATGAATGAGGGAGTTGCACTACACAAGATCTTATACGATAAAGAAGGTAAACCAGTAGATTATATTATAACTGATGTAAATCCATCTTACGAGAAGATTTTAGATATTAAAAGGGAAGAAGTGACTAATAAAAAGGCTTCAGAAATATATGGAGCAGGAGAACCTCCCTATATTAATATTTATTCTTCGGTTGCTGAGACAGGGAATCCAACAAGATTTGAAGCCTATTTTGAGCCCATGGATCGATACTTCAGCATTTCAGTTTTCTCACCCAGACAAAGAGAGTTTGCAACAATTTTCGAAGACATTACTGAGCGTAAAAAAGCAGAAATACATGAAAAAGAACTATTAAACCATGTGCAAAAATCTGCTGAAGAGTTAGAAGTTTCAAATGAAGAGTTGCAGGCTACCACAGAGGAACTTCATACTGCAAATGAAGAGCTTCGTGAGCAGGGAGATGAATTATTACAGGCTAATCAGGCTCTGTGGCAAAGTCGGGAGGATATGGATCGTGCCCAGGAAGTCGGGCAAATCGGCAGTTGGCGACTGGATGTTTGTCGTAACATCCTGACATGGTCCGATGAGAACCATCGAATTTTTGGCGTGCCCAGGGGAACACCGATGACCTACGAGACATTCCTGGGGATCGTTCACCCTGATGATCGCAAGTATGTCGATATCCAGTGGAAATCAGGCCTGGCTGGCGAGCCCTATGACATCGAACACCGTATTGTAGTTGGCAGGCAGGTAAAATGGGTGCGAGAGAAGGCCTACCTTGAATTCGACGATGAGGGCATGGTGCTGGGAGGTTTCGGGATCACCCAGGACATCACCAAACGTAAAAAAATAGAGGAAGAGTTAAGAAAAGCACATGACCATCTTGAAGAAAAAGTTAAAGAAAGGACAGCTGAGCTTAAGTTGGCAGGTGTATATAACCGTAGTTTGATTGAAGCCAGTTTAGACCCTCTGGTTACTATTGGTCCTGATGGAAAGATTACTGATGTGAATAAAGCTACAGAACTGGTTACTGGACATTTTAGGGGTGAGTTGATTGGTACAGACTTTTCAAATTATTTTACAGAACCACAAAAGGCTAAATTTGGATATCAAAAAGTGTTTAGAGAAGGGGAAGCTCGAGATTATCCGCTTGAAATCCGCCACAAAAATGGGCATATCACACCAGTATTGTACCATGCTTCAGTTTATAGAGATGAATCTGGCGAAGTTATTGGAGTGTTTGCATCAGCACGTGATATAACAGAAATAAAAAAAGTAGAAAAGCAATTAAAAGAGATAATACAGGAATTAAAATGTTCTAATGAAGAATTGCAGAGGTTTGCTTATATTACAAGCCATGACCTTCAGGAACCACTTCGTACAATGGGGAATTATGCTGGTCTCCTAAAACATCGCTATAAAGGGCGGTTGGATGAGGATGCTGATGATTTTCTTGATTATATGGCCAGTGGCGCTGCAAGAATGAAGGACATGGTCCAAGGACTGCTGGATTATTCGCGCGTGGGAACGCGTGGACATGAATTCACTGAATTCAATGCAAAAAAGGCTTTGGATGGTGCTTTAATTAATTTGAAATCTTCAATAGAAGAATATAATGCTGAAATAACCTATGAATCACTCCCGGACGTATTTGCTGATGAAAGCCAGATCCAGAGCGTATTCCAGAATTTAACAGGGAATGCGTTGAAATTCCATAAAGAAGGAGTGCAACCTAAAATCCATATTTCTTCTAAACGAGATTTAAAAGAACTTGAATGGGTTTTTTCAGTCACAGATAATGGAATAGGAATAGAAGAGGAATATTCAGATAAAATATTTGAAGTATTCAAAAGATTACATGCAATAGGAAAATATCAAGGTGCAGGAATTGGTCTAGCAATTGCAAAAAGAATCATAGAACGCCACGGTGGACGAATCTGGGTTGAATCAGAATTAGGAAAGGGCTCTACTTTTTATTTTACCATTCCAATAAAAGAAAAAACGAGCTGAAATGTAACAATTAATGAAATTACATTAGATATCAGATATCAATTTAAATTTAACAATTTTTGCATATTTTCAACCAAATCAGTTAAATACTCTTTTTATTTTCTTGAACATCGTTACGAGATATAATTAAATATTTTAAAAAATATACTAAAAACGGTGAAAAACATGGCAGAAGGCACCTGCGAAGTAGAAGGATACGATATGATATCAAGGGAACTTAAAGAAAGGTTAGGTTTGAATAAATCTCCAGTGGCAATTAAATTTGTTTTAAGGGAAGAAGATATCCCAGACGAAATTGAAAAGATAGATGAGAACATAAGACACTGCGAAATGGTTCAAAAAGCTGCTCAAGGAGAAACGTTCTATGCAACAGCTGAAGAACAAATGTGTAAGGGCGGAGCATCCGCTATTGGTCTTATGGAAACTCCGGAAAAGATTAAAACAGGAGAATTTTATCAGAGTCTGGGAAGATTCTCAAGTCTTGGTTCTGCAAAGCGTACAATGGAATCCATCCCCAAAATAGACCCCATGATGAAAGCAATAATCTACGCACCATTAGAAGAGGTAAAATTTGATCCTGACGTGATTGTGGTTATCAGTAACCCTGCTCAGGCCATGAAACTGGCCCAGGCAATGGTTTACACCCGCGGCGGCAGAGTAGAGGCAAGTTTTTCTGGAATTCAGTCAGTATGTGCTGATGCTGTGGCCGGTCCATTCGTCAATAACACTGCAAATTTTACTCTGGGATGCAGCGGTTCCAGGCAGTTTGCAGGAATCAAAGAAGACGAAGTGATTGTGGGAATGAACGGCGAAAATATAGGTTGCGTCGTTACCGCTTTAATATCTATGAAATAAGACATTAAAGCTAAAAAGCCCAAGGAGTGATTATTATGGCGCAGAAGAAATTATTTGAAATTTTAGATGAAGCCAGGAACCTTGAAGAGACCATGACCCGATGCATTGAAAAGGGAGAAATGGACAATAAATTAGTGGCCAACTGGGCATTTGACATACTTGAACTTGTAGAAAGACTTGGAAAAGTCGTTGAACAGGTAGAAGATCGATTAGACCTTCTTGAAGAAGAAATAGAGAATAAAAGGTTCTAAAAAGCTTGATTTTTTTATATTATTATTTTCTATTAACGCAAGATTTATAAATCACTTTCTTTAACAATCTTCAGATAATCTTCGTATCTATTGATGTTTATAAGCTCCAGATCGTTCCTGGATTGAACAGCATATAAAACAATTCCATCAGCGACCATTTCCCGTAAAATTGGATTTAAATTGTCCTTTTTTCCTAATAAGTATTTAATTAAAGTTTTTTTATGGCATACAAAAGGCATTCCTAGACCTTCAGCCGAATCTAAATATCCTGTTTCCCCCCTTGCCATGATTGAGATTGTATTTTGAGGATCTTTACCCTTAAAAACGCCTTTAATCAGATTTTTAAAGGTTTGGGTTGATACTGTAGGTTGATCTGCTGCAACACAAAGGCAATAATCAGATTTAGCCATTCTAACTCCATTTAAGAGTGATTCAGATAATTTAACATGAACGTCTGGATTTACAGTTATCCTTACCCTTTCATCATCTAATTCATCGATAACAGATGTTATTTCGTCACTGAAATACCCTAAAACAACGATACATTCATCTACTCCTGCATCCAATGTATTTTGAATAGTTTTCAATATTATAGGTACGCCTTTAAAATCAAGAAGTAACTTATGTCTTATTTCCATGCTGCGGGCTTTTAAATCTTGCCGCATCCGTCTGTTTTTTCCTGCTGCTGTTATAATTGCAGATATCATTTAAATCGCTGATTTAAGGGATATAAATCCACTATTACTGGGGCATGAGTGCTATTACTTTAGCATGTATCCTCATGCCAGGGCCTGATCCACCTGTCCACATCAGTATTTTTACAGGGTAGTTTCTATTATTTGTTACCTTAATGTCTGTTACAGTGTATCCAAATTGTACCGCATATTCACTCCAGGTAATACCTGTAGGAAGTCCAAATCCTGCTTGAGATACTGCCCCCCTTAATGCTCTTGCTGCAGGGCAAACACCATGAGAAGCCCATCCTCCAGGTGCATGAGGGTCTGGAGATCTTCCAAATCCTACAGTTTCCTTACCTGATGAGGTAGAATGTGGGGGAATAATAGTTCCGTTCCATGCTTCTACAAATGCCCTTGAATTATGCTCCCTGATAGCATCATTATATTGAGGGAAAGATCCAAGTGTATCTCCGTTGCTTCCAATCACCTTTTTCGTATTGGTGTTAGCATATACAAGTATTGGCGATCCTGAAGGATAATTTTCCATATAATCTAATATACTACTTCCAAATAAAGTCTCTATATTTTCTGGAGCAACGGTATTTCTTCCATCGTTAAAATTAGCTATAGCATAACCCAGGGTAATACGCTGGCCTAATTCAGCATTTTTAAACCATTTTTTAACTCTTTTTACACTTACATAATTATGAGGAACTGTATCGTTACTTATCTGGTCATATGGTACTGTTTTGAGAGTTTTATCAGCTTCTAAAATTTCCAGACCATTTTCTGTTTTAATCCCATACATATAAGGTATTTTTTCTCCGTAAACAAAGGTTCCAGGGGGGTTTACAGTCAACTTTTCACCATTAACTTCCAGGATTCCTGGACCTTTAAAACCATGTGCAACTCCATTTTTTGATATATTGCCGGATGTAATCCTTTCAATCGGAGTTTTAACAGTTCCAGTAACTATTGAACCTAAAAAATCTAATAATTTTAAATTTTCAATATAATCTTGAAGGTATTGTGGATTGTAGAGTAAAGGTACCTTCCTTATTTTCTCTTCATTTACAACCTTGGTTCCTGCAATTACCGTATCTCCAACACTCATTGATGTAATCTCAGTTGGTCCCTGTGGAGGATAAAAATCATCTATTACAGTTCCCAGAGGGTACATGGCCAATGCCACTAAAATAAGTGCTAATATACTAATTTTTGAATTTTTCAAGAATCTCTGCAGAATATTTAATTCCCCCTTCCCCAATAACTAATATTATGTCATCTTTGCCCGCTGCCAAGATGGCTTTTTCTAAACCTTCCTCTACCTGTTCCCTGCTTGCTCCTAGTGTTCCGATTTTTGAATCTCTTTTACTTGATTCTGTTAAAACAACATGGGCATCAGTTTCAATTTCCATTAATGCATTTCTACTGGCATTGGATGCAACTACTATAATATCAATTTCAGTTAAAAAATTTGCTATTTCCACATCTCCATTAATTCCGCTTTCAGAAGAAATCGTATTAACCACTATCAATTTTGATTTTGATGGCTTTTGAAGAAGTAATGCCTGAACTATAGCTTTAACACCGGCAGGATTATGGGCAAAATCAACCACTACCCTTTTACCAACGTTAAACTCCTGGAATCTACCGCTAACACCTTCAAAGCTTTCTAAACCATTTACAATATCGCCAAAATCGATTTTTAATACCATAGCGCCACTTGCTGCTGCAAGAGCGTTATAGATATTGTGAATTCCCCTATTTTTTAACTTAATTCTAGCCTTATTTAAGCCCATAACTAATGTAAATTGATCATTTTTAATATCAACTGCTTTTACATGGATTTCAGGACGTTTAAATCCACATTTGCATTCATATATACCAAGATGACCTAAATAATGTTTTGAATACTCTAGATCCCCTTTACAAATAGGGCATTTTCGCTCTTCTGGATAAGCATTAACATCCAGATTAAAATCTTCTATTCCAAAAAATACACTTCTTTCAGGGTTTTTTTCAATTTGCAGGCATATAACAACAGGATCATCAGCATTAAAAATCAATAGATCAGCCGCTTCTATCATTTCTCCTTTACAATTTACATAATCAGAAAATTTACCAGAATTATTCAAATGGTCACGAGATATGTTGGTTATAATCCCTATATCAACACCAGCATTTACTGCTGACCTTTTAATTTCATTAGGACTTCCAGAGGTCCCTATCTCTAAAACAGCAATATCACCATTGAGTCTTGCTTGAAGAGGCGGTATTAACTCGTTATTACCTTGTATATTAAGCCCATGTTCTGGAACTTTATGCCCTGAGCATTTAAGAATGTGTTTAAGCATCCATGTGGTTGTAGTTTTTCCATTTGTTCCTGTTATCCCAATAACTGGTTTATCAACATCATATATATCTAATACTTCATCTACGCTTATAATATCTGCCGAAGTGGAATTTTTAAGTCTTTCGATTAATTTGGAGTTATTAAGTAAACTTGGAGCCAGAACTATTACATCTGCATCTTTCAAAAGTTTATCGTCGTGTTCTCCAAGATTAAGTGCTATTCCTTCCTTTTTCAGCAACTCTATTTGGGGGCTGTCGGTTGAAAGATCCGATACAACTACATCAACACCTCTATCCTTCAAAACTCTGGCCATTAGGCTTCCTGCAGTTCCGCAACCGCCAATAACTATAACTTTGGGATTTTCCTTTATAAAAAAATTAGACTTCATATTAATCAGTGAGAATTTTAAATTACATTCTTTTTATATGTGATAATACCTTCTTTGATGTCTGATTTAACTTTTTCATATGCGTAAAAAACACCCGGACCAATATGGATTATTGTGTCCCCTATATTTGCAATCTCCAATGCTTTAACTATTGAATCCACAACACTGGTTGTTTTATACGTATCTGCGCTTTTTGCTCCATTAACAACCTCTTCTGCAGCTTCCAGATTAATTTCTTCAGTTGTTTCATTTTTTGCACTTGCAATTACTACATCAGCATATTTTCCAATAATCTGGCCTATTTTATATTTATCACGGATGGTAAGAGTATCTGGATTATCTATGGAAATGATTAATTTCCCTTCAAGTTCTATGCCCTCAAAAAGGCGTTCCATAGCTTCAGGGTTATGAGCTGCATCCACAAATATGTTTATTCTGCTAACTGTGTCTATCTTTTCAAATCGTCCGTAAACACCGGGGAAACTCTCAAGTTTATTCTTTATATGTTCTATATCAAAATCTAAAGCTAAATCAGTTGCAAAGACAGCTAAAGCATTTTCTATGTTGTACATTCCTGGTACTTTAAGTTTTACATGAACTTCCACTGGTTCCCTGTACTTCCTCTGGAAATCATCGCAGTTGCAGCACATCTGACCGCAGCTTTCACATATAATTGTGGGAATACTACCAGTTTGAATTGTAAATTCAGAACCATATAACCCATTTAGCTTTATATCTTCAGCTAAAATATCATAATTTATATTGTGCTTATGAGAATAAGTTCTACCTTCATTAACGATTTCTCTCGGTTCATTAAATCCGTAATATATCATGTCTTCATTAAATTTAGGTGCTAATCTACTAATAATTGGATCATCACCATTGGCAATTAAAATTCCATTTTTATGAAGTAAATCCTTTAATGACATATTTCTTTCTACATATTCTTCATAAGAATTGAATTCATCCGTATGATCCGGCGTAAGATTTGTTAAAATACCTATACATAATTCCAGGCCATCTACCATTCTTATTGTGCTGTGAGGAAGTTCGAAAACCGCAAAATCTTTGCTTTTCATCTTATTTCCCACTACAAAATCCACCAGACCTTCAATAACCGGAGAGTCCAGCAGAGAAGAGAAAACCAATGTATTGTACCTACCTGATAATGTATGATCCATCATATTTGTAGTGGTTGTTTTTCCGTCTGTTCCTGCAATACCTATCATAGGAATTTTTATAAGAGAATTAATCATTTTTCCTATGTCCCTTGTATTGATTTCATCTATTTCATAGTTTTCTTCACATTCACCAATAAATTTCCTGATTTCAGAGTTTTTAGGTACATTTGGAGAAATAAAAACTACATCAGCCCACATTGCGTGTTCATTCATGTGAGAACCAAGTTCCACAGCAACTCCTTTTTGCATTAAATCTTCTATCTTCCTTTTCGCCTTTTTGGGAAGTTCTTCGAATTCTTTAATATCTGAAATAATGACTTCATTACCTAAATGATTTAAAAGATGTGCTGCAGGTCTTCCTGCATTTCCAGCACCTACAATGAGCACCTTTTTGTTTCTAATTATATTATCATCATTTGATATCCTTTTCAGTGTTTTCTGTATTTCTATAAGTTTATTTTGGCCATTTCCCCCTATGAAAACGTTTTTATATATTTCACTGTACTCCAGTGCAAAATCAATCACTGAATCGGTGTCTTTTAATATCTTAATTTTACCGGTGAAACCTTCGTCCCTTAACCTTTTAAACACAATTCCTGTTGTATCTTCAAGACCAGGGAATAAAACTACAATTTCAGGATTTGCCCTCGATACTTCAGTTAAAATATCAAATCTACATATTTCACTTTCTCTTGGCGTTCCGATAATTACTACGTCAAATTCCATCTCATTAAAGACTGCTGCTGCTGCACTCCGGTTATCAGTCTTTCCCACTACAAACTTACATCCAGAAATGTTTATAGTTGCTGTTCTTCCTCTAACACCCTTAAAATTTTCCAGCGCTTCATTAATTTCATTTTCTGTGATTTCTAAAATATTACCCACTGTTGCAGCTGCTGCGGCATTTTGTAAATTAAATTCACCGAATAAATTAAGGTCTCTATGCCCATTTCCATAAAAAAATGTTTGAAGGGGATAATTTCCCATCCTGGACAAAATTTCGTCCTTTTTGTTTAATACCGCTATTTTTCCACTTAAAAATTTGCCCAGAGATGCTTCATAATTTTCAATTGAATGATGAAAGTCCATGTGGTCCATTCCCATGTTAGTAACAACTACAAGATCAAAATCAAATGCGTATGAACAAAAATCCAGGGTCATATCACATACCTCAACCACAATAACGTCGCATTTTTGTTTTGAAGATTCCAGTATGAGTTTTGTATATCCCTGAAATCCTCCACCAGCATTTCCACCAACGAGTACATTGAGCCCTGCTTTTCGAAGTATCTCCTTTATCATCAAGCAAGTTGTAGTTTTACCATTGGTTCCAGTAACGCCTATAGTGAAAACAGTTTTATGATCGGGCAGAATATCGGATAAGAATTTTTTACTGGTTTTTAACCTTTCTCCGATTTTACTACTCCACAAACTCGGACTTAGAACCACCGCATCAGCAGAATTTATTTTTTCAAAGTCGTGATATCCTAAATCAACATCTGCAGTTGTATTACAATTCAATTCCATGTTCTTTTGCATATCAGAAGCGTAAACTTTATATCCATAATTAATAAGAGATTTAACGGCATTTCTGCCCTCAGTTCCTAATCCAACCACTGCAATTTTCATATTACCTACCGATATTAAGATAATCTTAAAGGTTATTATGATTTAATTTATAATGACTTTTAAAATAGATTTATAATAAAGATATTTAACTGTAACGCTTATTTTTAGGGAGTAAAGTATTTTCATGTCATTTTTTTTCACAAACCCATATATCGTCCCATAACCTTATCATTATTTAAATCTATTTTGAAGCATTAAATTCATTTAACATTATAAATGTTTCGAATAATTTAAGTATTATATTATTAATTTAGTCAATAATAAATAATAAATCTTTGTATGGTTACAGTGAAAATACCAAATAATTATAGTGATAATTATAATTCACACCATATAAATGTTTTAAATTTATATTATGTGAGAATTTTTTGCAAAAAAATATGGTATCCTTTGAATGCCAATCAATACATCCATTATCCAGAAAATCAGATAAATATAAAAGTGTGCAAATAAAATTTAAGCGATGAATACACCTTAAATAATCCAATATTATTTAAACCCATTAAATTATTAGATTTTAAGGTGAATTAATTAATTATTAAAATCTAATAGAAATATAAACAGCAATTATATAAAATACAATAAACAATATCTTATTGATAAAAATATATTTCGATTTAATATAAAAAAAATTATTTTAATAAATTTATTGATAAGAATCTGTAAACCCACTGAATAATAGATATCAAGGTGACAAAATGAAAAATCTATCCAAAAAAATAGTAGAACGCATAGAAAACATTGCAAGACCAGTTAAAATAATGCACGTATGCGGATCCCATGAACACACAGTAATGCAACATGGAATAAGATCATTAATTCCAAAGGAAGTAGAAGTGGTTGCCGGTCCAGGCTGTCCAGTATGCTGCGTCCCCTCAATAGAAGTGGATGAATGTCTGTATCTTGCAAGAAATGGCGTTACCATTGCCACATTTGGAGACATGCTCAGAGTCCCAGGAACAACAGGGACATTAGCTGATGCTAAGGCAGAAGGTGCTGATGTAAGAATAGTTTATGGAGTAAATAACGCCGTTGAAATAGCCAAAAAGATTGATAAAGAGATTGTATTTATGGCTGCTGGATTTGAAACCACTGCCCCAACAACAGCTTCTGAAATAGTTGCTGGTCCTCCAGAAAATTTATCATTTATATCCTGCCATAGATTAATTCCTCCAGCATTAAGATTTCTGATCGAGTCTGGTGAGGTAAATCTAAATGCCCTTATAGAACCCGGTCACGTTTCAACTATAATAGGAACAAAACC
Organism: Methanobacterium sp. UBA176; assembly: GCA_002505765.1. Lineage (GTDB taxonomy): Archaea > Methanobacteriota > Methanobacteria > Methanobacteriales > Methanobacteriaceae > Methanobacterium_D. The sequence goes on from DAVZ01000042.1 coordinate 46,600, forward strand.
ATATCATGAATTTTCAGAAAAATATGGAATTCCCCAGGTCGTTGCAGGATTTAACCCATTTGATATATTAATTGCAATTTATATGATACTAAAACAGCTCGATGATGGAAAAGCAGTAGTACAAAACGAATATAAGCGAGCTGTAAGAGAAGAAGGTAATATTAAAGCCCAGAAACTCATGGATGAAGTATTTTACATTAAAGATAAGGAATGGAGAGGTTTCCCCGAGATTCCAGATTCAACCTATGAGTTAAGAGACGAGTTTTCCAGCGCCAACGCCAGGGAAAGATTTGATATTCAGGTAGAACAGGGAGAAAAAGTTCCAACAGGCTGTATATGCGGACCAATTTTAAGAGGGGTTTCAAGACCCGAGGAATGTGCTCTATTTAAAACCCAGTGCAATCCTATGAATCCAATTGGAGCATGTATGGTAAGTAAAGAAGGTACATGCAATATCGCCTATCGCTACGGTTCAGCCTTCTAAAAATCATACAGAGACTCTTTTGAAGATAACAATTTATTTAAAATGATAAAAGTAATTTCCTATGAAATAACCAATATATTCGTTATAAAGAGATTCTCTTATTTTGCACTTAGAAATTAGTTTCTAAATAACTTGGAGTAATGTCAATAATGAAGGCTGTTGCTGTAGATATAGATGGTACAATTACCGATAAAAACAGAAAGATATGCGTAAATGCAATAAAAGCACTCAGAAAATCAGAAGATAAAGGTTGTCCTATCATTTTAGTGACTGGAAATGTGCTCTGCGCAGCCAAGATGGTGGCGGTGATGATAGGTACCTCTGGCGGAATCGTAAGTGAAAATGGTGGTTTCATTCAAACAAGGAAACAGAACCTTGTTCTTGGAAACATCGAAAAATGCAAACCTGCATATAAATTCCTGAAATCAAAATATAATATAGAAAAAACGGAATTTTCAGATATTCGAATGTCAGAAATTGCTATAAAAAGAACCATCGATGTTGAAGTGGTAAAAAAGACCCTTGCTGACTTTGATGTTGAAATATACGACACACAATTTGCAATACACATAACCGACCCCGAAGTAAATAAGGGCTCTTCACTGAAGATTGTAGCAAATGATATGGGTATAGACATCAGTGAAATTCTTGCAATTGGTGATAGTGAAAATGATCTGGAGTTTTTAGAGGTTGCTGGATTGAAAGTAGCAGTTGCAAATGCAGACAAAGAACTTAAAGATGTTGCAGACTATATTACCAAAGCACCATACGGGGATGGCGCTGCAGAAGCAATAAATAAATTTATTTTATGATTATTTATCAGGGAGGTATTTAAATGATGGAAATTGCTGATGATGCCTTAAATCTTGCTTTAAAACTTTCTGACAATGTTGAAGTTTTTGTTGAAAAGGAAAGAAGTATGGATATCGATATACAAAAAAATGAAGCCAGCTTTGCAAAAGAATCTTTTACTTATGGAATAGGTGTGCGTATAATTTTAGATAAAAAAATGGGATTTTCTTATACAACTAACACTGATAAAATCAAAGAAACTGTTGAAAATGCAGTGTTTAATTCTAAATCTAATATAGCTGATGAAAACTTTGAATTAGCTCAAAAATCTGAATATACAAAAGTTAAGGGCATATATGATAAGAAAATCAATTCTCTTCATATTGAAGACTACCTCCAGTTTGCAAAAACAATGATAAACGCCGCCGAAGATGCAAAATGCGAACCAACTTCAGGAGGAGTTTCTGCAGGTTATGCAGAAAGTCTTATTTTAAATTCCAACGGTGCTGAATGCAGTGGCATATCTTCCATGTTTTCAGGTTTTATAGCGGTTAATGCAGAAGAAAAAGGGGAAATATCTACCGCTTATGAGGGCAAGTCTTCAAGAAATTACGATATAGATCCATTATGGATTGCAGAAAATGCATCTAAAATTGCGAAAGATTCATTAAACGGAGTACCTGTAGAAACCAGAGATATGGACGTTTTATTGGATTATCGCGCAGTTTCAGGTCTTCTCGCAACCTTTATTAATGCCGTAAATGCAGACAATGTTCAAAGGGGGAGATCCATTTATGCAAATGAAATTGGTAATGAAATTGTAACACCTTCTTTAAGCATTTATGACGATGGTACCTACCAGGGAGGGCTGAACTCGTCAATAAGCGATGGGGAAGGAATAGCAAGTCAAAGGACATCGGTGGTTGATAATGGAATTCTTAAAAGTTTCCTGTATGACATATATACTGCAAAAAAGGGAAATACTCAAAGTACAGGTAACGGTATGCGGGCCTCTTTTGCAGATATGCCCGCTGTGGGCTTGAGTAATTTTATTTTAGAATTCAATGACTCCCTTGAGATTTCAGAAATTAAAGATGGCATAATAATAACCGATGTTTTAGGAGCACATACATCCAACCCAATTTCAGGTGATTTTTCTGTTGAAGCAAATAATGCCTTCAAAATAGAAAATGGGGAAATCAATACCCCGGTTAAAAAGGCAATGCTCTCTGGAAACATATTTAACTTAATGAAATATGCTTCAGGAATTTCTGGAGAAATACGTCAAATAGGACCCTTTGTTATTCCGCGTATTCTGGCCTCAAGTCTTAGAGTTGTAGGATGATTTATTCCTTCATTTTCTAATTCTAAGATTATAAATATATAATTTTGATTTTTTTTATTTACAAACTTAAAAATTGTATATCAGTAACACCAGAATATAATACATGTGGAGAATGGATGGTCCCGATACCCTGAATATTAGGGATGATGGCCCCTTAGCAAAAGAATTATCAACTTATTTAGAAATCATGCGAAATAAAAGGCTTTCAAGGTCAAAAGTGGCCATGATGATGGAAGCAGATAAAAAAAAAGATTCATGGTTGGAGCATGAAAATATAAGGAGTGAATTTATCGAAAAATACGATAAATTCAATTTAAATGACTTTAAAAAGCCCAATTTTTCTTATCTTGATTTAAAAATAGAACTTGCCAAAAAAATCTTCCAAAACTGTTATTTCTGTGAAAAAAGATGTTACGTTGATAGAAACATAAATAAGGGAAAATGTAAAGTTTTAAAGCCTAAAATTGCCTCCGAATTTATGCATATGGGTGAAGAAGCTCCACTCGTTCCTAGCCATACCGTATTCTTTGCAGGGTGCAATTTTGAATGTATTTACTGCCAGAACTGGGATATCAGCCAGTCTGCAAATCTGGGGGCTGAAATTGCAGAAGAATCCCTGGCAAAAATAATTGATCTAAGAAGAAAAGAAGGATCAAGAAATGTCAACTTCGTTGGAGGAGATCCAACGCCTAATTTGTTGTATATCTTAAAAACAATGCGATTTAGCAGGGAAAACATTCCCTTAGTCTGGAACAGTAATTTTTACATGAGTGAGGATGCAATGAAACTTCTTGACGGTTTTGCTGACCTTTATCTTAGTGATTTTAAATATGGGCCTCATGATTGCGCACAAAGGCTTTCAGGAGTGTTAAATTATTGGGATATTGTAACCAGAAATCATAAAATGGCAAAAAGTGCTGGTGACATGATTATCAGGCATCTTGTACTTCCAAATCATGTAGAATGCTGTTCAAAACCTATTTTAAAGTGGATAAAAGATAATTTGGGAAAAAATACAGTTGTAAACATCATGGGGCAATATAGACCCGTTTATAGGGCAACTGAATGTGCTGAAATTGCCAGATATCCTTATCCAGAAGAAATTGATGAAGTTAGAAATTATGCAAGGGCAATGGGTTTAATAAATTTGATTTAAATTTATTTTATAAAAATTCTTACTAAAATAAATTAAATACTGAATATTTGCATGCAATACTGTTTTAAAGGAAATATTTAATACCTTGTGGATAATAAACAACATCCATAATTTATAATAAAATTAACCATTGTAATAGATAAAAAAAATAAGTTGATACTTATGATCTGTGATAACTGCGGGGCAACAATCGATTCTAATGAAGAATTCTGCAATAACTGTGGAATGCAACTTTTAGATATGCGTCCGAAGAAAAAAAAAAGATACTATAAAAAATCCAGATCCTTTGATAATTCAAGTTCATTTGATAAACCTATAAAACAGAGGTATATTAAAAATTCAAAACCAGAAAGCTATGATTATCCTCAATATTTAGATGATGAGGAATATGCATATTCAGGTCATGATCATGAAAAAGACCATGAAAGAAAATCGGGGACTGGAATAGGCAGTATTATTCTCTTATTGTTAATAGCTCTTGCCCTTGGATTTACAGTGGGTTTAATAATGTTTACTTCACAATTAATACCCCAAATACCTGGACTTAATAATTAAATACTTATTTAATCCGTTAGTAGCACTTTGAAATCGAAAAAGTCCCTTCAAGAACTCTTTTTTTAAGTTCATCGGCCAATTCACGAGCTCTTTTAATATCTGATTGTCTACAAATAATAGGTATGTCAATAATGCTATCTTCAGATTTAAATTGTATTTCACCTCTCCTCATTTCGAATGTGCCGAAAGGACATGAATAGGCACACATTCCACAGCCAAAACACCTCCTCCTATTAAGATTTTCACTGAAAGCTCCAGTAGGACACCTTTCACGCACAATACACACTTCACAGTCTCTACAAGTTTCAGGATGGTAAACAGGTCTTTCGTCAGTGCCTTCCCACACTTGAGCATAATTTGTAGAGCCCAGAGGTAAATGTCTTCCCTTTATATCTGCAATAGGTAACGATATTTCCTCATTAAGGACGTAGGTATTTTTTAAGATTTCATCATTTAAAACAGGGATTGCAGCAGCTACACTGTTAAAAACTTCCGGACCTGCAGCAGTTTTAAATCCGCCAAGGTAATGAGGATCCATATCATACATATCCGCCGATATCATTAAATTGGGCTTTTCTGGAGTGCTTCTTGTACCATGACCAATCACTATCCCCTCAGATCCACACATAAGGACTTTTGTACCAGTTTTAATAGCATTCATTACTGGATCGTTTTGAAGTGGATTTAATTCACCACATCCAGAAAATGAAAGACCTTGATATGGCCCTTCCATTTCTATTGCATGAAATATCGATGCCACTGATTTTTCAGAGGGATTTGTAAACGCAGTATAATTTTTAAATGCCAAACGGGTGCCAATCATTCGTGCTGTACCAAAATCATCCATATTAATATTTGATCTTATGATGTCACCATCTATAGATTCCACTTCGATCTCTATATCCTTTCCAGATACAATATCCTTAAATAAGAATCCACCACCATAATTTTCGTCATAAACGCTATGGGCAGTTCCATAAACTATCATATCCACTGATCCAAGCCATTCATTTGGACAAGGGCCTGGAAATCCTGGAACGCCGTTTAAAAGTACATTTTTAGCTTTTTTAAATGATCCTGGTTCCCCTGCTTTTACATGGAATATCGCAGCTGTTCCAGACATTATACCACATGTTCCTGTGGTTATAACATGGATGTCCTCTGCTTTAGGCTCTTTTCCTTCTCTAACAAGGTTGCTAACTTCTTCTGCCGTAAGAACTGTAGCTTCTCCTTGTTCAATTTTCCTGTTAATCTCTTCAATGCTGCGATTATTCAAAGAATTCCTCCAAAAATTTCATTTTTGAAGTTCAAGAAATTTTCAATTTCCTTCAACCTCCAAAATTTATCAAAATTGAAAAATTTTGATTGACAAAACAGAGCTTTTGCGGTGCTGAAATCGAAGATTTTGATGCATCTAAAATCTCTGATTTTCGAATACTACAGTATTTTCTTCAACTGAAAAAAATCATTATTTTTTACTGTAACTATTGTTATATAAAATGATACTTATATGGGTTATTTCATTTATATCTTATTTATTTTTTAATTAAAATGTAAATAGGATTTAAACAGCTTAAAAATGGTTTTATAAAATAATACGATTAAATTTTATTAAAACCTATTTTCCAGTATAATGACGTAAATATACCCACAAAACATATTACAGTAAAAATCTTAAATATTGTCCTTACACTATCCAGTAAATTGAAATAAGTGTCTGGAGTAATCTGTACTTTCCCCATGAGTAATGAAAATACCAGCATAGCTATTCCAAAACTTAAAATCTGTCCAATCATCCGCATTGAACTTATTGTCCCTGAAACAACACCATAATTCCTTTTTTTAACAGATCCCATTGTTACTTTAGTATTGGGAGCTGAAAAGAACGCAAATCCTGATCCAAGCACAAGAAGTCCTAAAATAACATAAGACAATTCTGTAAAAAAGCTTAAGGAAATGAAGAAAGAAAGGCCAATCGTGGTCAATATCATCCCCATTGTAGCTAATATTTTTGGATCAATTATATCAGATAATTCTCCAGCAATTGGTGAAATCATAACCATCATAATGGGTAATGGAAGCAATAAAAGCCCAGCTTCCTGGGGTGAATATCCCAAAAGATACTGTAAATAAAGACTTAATAAAAAAACAGCGCCAGCAGTAGTGCTATAGTTAATGAGCGCTGTAAGGTTAGAAAAAGCAAAAATACTGTTTTTATTGAACAGTTTCATATCTAAAAGGGGCCTATCTACATTAATTTCTATTATAACAAAAGTTAGAACACCAATTACTCCTAAAATTGTTAAAGTTATCCCCCAAATATTTGGAATTATAGAAAATCCATATAATATCAAAAGAAGAGCCAGACTATAAGTAAAAGCCCCTTTCATATCGAATTTCTCCCCTTTACATTCAATCCATTCTCCTTTCAACCTAAGTAAAACAAATGAAATGATAATTAAGCCCAAAAGCAAATTAAAAAAGAAAATGCTCCTCCATCCCAAATACTGAGTTATAATTCCACCTAAAAAAGGTCCAAGGGCAAGGCCAGCATAAACTCCAGCAGCATAAACTCCCAGAGCTTTTCCTCTTTCAGTAAACGGAAATACTGAAGTTAAAATGGCAACCCCTGTTCCAAATATCATTGCACTTCCAAGCCCCTGAAGTGCCCTGAACATAATTAACGAATCTGCAGAAGTTGCAATACCCGAAAGAAATGAGAAAATGGTGTATACAATTATTCCACAGGTAAAAACCTTTTTTAACCCGTAAATATCTGCAATCCTTCCAAATGGGAGGGTAAACATTGCTGATGTCAGCAAAAATGCAGTTGGAATCCAGCTTAATAAAATAGTATTAATTAAAAATTCATTTCCAATTGTGGGGAGTGCAATGTTTATAGAAGAGCCCATAAATGGTACTATAAAAGCAGCTAATGTGGCGGCAATTAATGCAGATGTTTTATTTGAATTATCTGTATTAATGGCCATAATTTCCCCTCTAAGCCGGAGATAAAAAAATTAATTTTGTTGAATTTCCTTCTTCAATTTGTTAAGTGCATGATCCAGAGCTTCTCGCATCTTTTCTGCTTTTGAACCGGCGCCCTGGGCAAGATTTGGTCTTCCGCCGCCGCCGCCGCCGAGAATTGCTGCAGCTTCCTTTATGATTTCGTTAATTTTAATACCTGATTCAATGGCCTTACGAGACGAAGTTCCCACGATTTTACCCTCTAAATTACCTAAAAGTACCACATCAAATTCACCATCGTCGTCAGTGAGGTCTAAAGCCATTTTTTGCATTTCACCCATATCTGCATCGATAATATCCTCTAAAACCTTCAGATCACCGATTTGTTCGGCTTTACCAACTAGATTCTGTACCTTTAATGCGGCTATCCCACTTTTAAGCCTTTTTATTTCATTTTTAAAGCCTTTCCATTCGTTAAAGAACCTTTCACATGTTTTAGGGAGTTGTTCTACTTCAACCTTAAAAACTGCAGCACTTTCTTTTAATAAATTATCATTAGCCTGTATCGATATAACAGCTGCCTCACCAGCCGAAAATTCAATTCTCTCAACTCCATCCTGGATTCTTTCAGTCTTTGTGATCTTAATAAGCCCTATATCTCCAGTCATTGCACAATGAGTTCCTGCACATGCCTGCACATCCACATCGTCGATTTTTACAGTTCTTATGCTCATTCCAGGGACTACACCGCCCTGATATAAAATAAATCCATATTTTTTCTCGGCTTCAGCCCTGGCCATCCAGTTTGTAAAGACTGGACGATTTTCCATAACATATTTATTTGCAATACGCTCAATTTCCTGCAGCTCCTGGATCTTTATCCGCCTATAATGCGAAATATCGATTCTGGATTTTTTCAAGCCTTTTTGAGCTCCAGCCTGCCAGACATGGTCCCCCAAGACCTTTCTTGCAGCAGCGACGATTAGGTGAGTAGCTGTATGGTTCCTTGTTAATGCCTGTCGCCTTGAAATATCAATCTGACCCTTAATTATTTGGCCTTTATAAGGGTGAACTTTCTTAATATCTCCCTCATTTACGCTGTGTAAAACTATATTATCGGCTTTTTCGGCGTGATGAACCCTTATCTTCTCTCCCCTGATTTTCAAATATCCAATATCTGAGGGTTGACCCCCACCTTCAGGATAGAAAAGAGTTTGGTCTAATATAATGTTATTTTCATAAATTCCAATTACATGAGCCTCAAATTCTGTTTCAAAAGATTTTTTATGGAACAATAAATCTGTAGCAGGAAAATCAAGCCCAATTTCGGATTTTTCTTCCTGGGCTTCTTCCTCATGTTCATTGGCAATTAAAGTATAAAAATTATCGGGAACGTTAGCATTAAAATTTTTTTCTGTCGCAATTTCATCTACTGTTTCAGGTGGAATTCCATGGGATTCATAAAGTTCCTTAAGGGTTTCAAAGGGCATTTCATTAATATTTTTTTTCTTAAGTTTTCTAATGCTTCTTTTAACGAGTTCTCTACCTTTTGAAACTGTTTTTTCGTACCTTTTATCTTCCAGATTAATAATGTTAAGTATATGATCCTGATGCTGCCTGATTTCCGGATATGTTTTTGATAATAAGTCAAGCTGAATTTTCACTATATCTGCTAAGGATTCTTTTAATCCAAGGTCTTTAATGAACCTGATTGTTCTTCTTAAAACTAACCTTGCCAGATATCCTTCTTTAACATTTGATGGGATTACTCCATCGGCAAGCATGAATGCAAGGCACCTTGTATGGTCTGCAATTACGTATATTGCTTCCATTGGCTTTGTAGATTCTTCAAGCTCTTCTAATGGGATATTAAGCCTTTTAGCTACTTTAGATCTTAATGCTCTTAGATCTGCAAAGGTTTCAATGTCCATCATCCCTGCAACCTGAGCATTTTCGGCTAAAATTCTTTCATCCACTTCAACTCCTGAAAGATCCTTTAATTTTTTGATCACTGGTCCAAAAGAAGCATCATAAGCCGTAGGGGTTCCCTGTGATATCCAGGAAAACCTTTCAAGTCCGTATCCAGTATCAACAATGGTAAGTGGAATTTCTTCGTATTTTCCGCCGGGAAGTGTTTTATATTTTATAAAAACAAGAGTTGCAAGTTCTACTCCTCTAACACAGACTTCATAACAGGGACCTGCGTTTCCACCACCTTCCCACCACGATTCAATAAAAGTAATTTCTTGAGGATCTATCCCGATATGTTTTATAAAGTCGTGACAGTATTTTACTGTCTCATCTTCCCAGTAAATCTGTTCTTTATCTGAATTAAACGCGTGATGCCCACCCATTGTAAAACATGTCATGTGTCTACCGGTTCTTCCGACATTATCCACATCATTAAGCCTTATTGAAGGTTGAGCTACTACTAATGGGTTTGCAGGAGGATCAACTGCACCTGATGTGACCCACGGTTGAAAATCGTAGATTGATGCTCCGACTAAAAAAACGTCGTCTCTCCATCTTTTTGCAAGAACTGGATACCTCTTAATTGGTGTGTGGCCATTTCGTACAAAAAAATCCATAAATGTTCTCTGGATTTCATTGAGGTCGTATTTTTGTTCTGTAGCTGGATTTCCAATGAATTCATATTTATCACACGGAGCATCTCCACAAGTGTTTCTGTCTCTTATAGACCAAAAATCGCTTCCACAAGTAATACATGTTTTTTTTGTATATCCGAGTTCTTCAAGCTGGCGAGACATAATAATCATTATAAAGATTATAATTTTAATAAATTAAAAATAAAAAAATAGTGGAAAGCCAATTTCTTGGCTTTAAATTCAGGGATTACCCAAAGAGAGCGCCAAGACCTGCTGCAGCTTCTTCTTCTCTTTCTTCCTCGTCTTCTTCCTCTTCTTCCTCTTCTTCAGGTTTTTCTTCAGCTGCTGGAGCTGCTGCACCTGCTGCTGGAGCTGCAGCTGTTACAGCTGTTTTCTCCATTGCTTCTTCGATGTCTACATCTTCAAGTGCTGCAATTAATGCCTTTACTCTTGCATTATCTACTTCTGCTCCTGCTGCTTCTAAAACCTTTGTTACATTTCCTTCGTTAATTTCCTGACCTGTTGTGTGCAATAACATTGCTGCGTATACATATTCCATATGATCACCTCAAATTCTTTGAATGATTTCCTCAACCTGTGCCTTCGAACACATGTGTTCAGGCATTCGAAATCAGAGATTTCGAAAGGTTCGGAAATTAAAAATTTCCTCAACCTCAATAATTTCAATTTAAAATCCAATTTATTAGCCAAACAAGGCACCAAGCCCTGCTGCAGCTTCCTCTTCTTTGTCTTCTTCCTCTTCTTCTTCATCTTCTTTAGGTTCTTCTTTTTCTTCCTCTTTAACTTCAACGGCCTTTGGGCGTGATTTCAGTTTTTTCAGAAGTTCATCATCAAGTGCTTTATCATTTATGCCTGATAAATCAGATGCTAATGCTAACATCTGAGAGTAAGCCTTGGATAACAGTAAATCTATTGTTTTAGATGTGAATATTTCAGCATTTAATGCCAGATTAATTGCTTTAGCTTGAGCATTCTGTATTATTATCGGCATAGCTTCTTTAGTGTATACAGACGCGTTTACTGATAAATTCAATGCCTGAGAAAATGCTTTTTGTACATCAAACAGTGTTTTCTCCTCATCTATTGTTAGAAGGTCAGAAGTATATACCGTCTCGTCTTCATAAGCCGCTAACAGGTCAATTCCAACTTCCATTGGCTGGATATCCAGCCTGGTAAGAATACCTGCAACATCTCGAGGTACTGCTTCTCCCTCAGCAACAATTACTTTATCCTTGGTTATAACAATTTTTCCCTTCTCAATTTTTGCAGGAATACCTGCTTTTTGAAGTTCTCCAAGAATAGGGCCCGGATTAAAAGCAGTATCTCCTTTAGGCACTACAATGTCTGATGGAGCTATGCTTCCAGCCTTCGCTGGTGCTGCAGTTTTACTGGCTTCAAGAATCTTGAAGAGTTTAAAGGGGTTCATATCTGTAAAGATCAATGCTGGCTGACCTTCCATATGCTCTCCCAGTACATCTATATTAGATTTTTCAGATTCACTTAAAGCTAAGCTCATCAACGTCTTTCTTGACATTTTAATGACCGTAGTATCCTTAAGGTTTTGTCGCATTTTCTGGAGCTGAGGGGCTGGTATATCAGCCAGATTAGCCATACCCACAACACTATGAGTTCTAATAAGTTCTTTGAGGTCATTCACCTCTTCTTTTTTCCATTCAGCAGCATGAGCCATTAGATCACCCTCGCTACTGGACCCATGGTTGTTTTTATATACATGGATTTTATCTGGTTTCTTCCTTTCTCCAGTTTTCTATCTAAAATTCCGAGCACCGCTTCCACATTATCTGCAATTACCTCATCTTCCATGTCCTGAGAGCCAACAATTGCCTGGATAACTGGTTGATCTTTTATTCTTACTTTTACTGTATTGTTGAGTCTTTCCATTATTGGATCTGGTTTAATAGTTGCTGGAACTGGTTTCGGCATCTTTTTTCGAGGCCCAAGAACTGGTCCTAAAAATCTACCCACCTGGGGCATCATATCTGCCTGTGCAACAAAAAATGTATATTCGTTGGCCATTTTCTTGGCCTTTTTCCGATTCTTTCCAAGATCTTCTAAATCTTCTTTGGTGATTACAAGATCTGCACCGGCATTTTTTGCCTGAACTGCCAGTTCACCGTCTGCTATAAAGGCAATTTTTATGCCTTTTCCACGTCCATTTGGAAGGAAGACTTCTTCATCAAATCTGTTTTCTGGTTTTTTCACGTCTAAATCTTTGATGTTTATAACAACATCCATAGACTGTGTGAAGTTTCTCGGCCTGGATTCACTCTTAGCCTTCTTCACCGCTTCCAATATCTCTTGATTCATCAAATTCCTCCATGAACTTCTTTGATAAAAAGTTCACCATAATCAGTTAATTAAATGGATAAAAATTATTGATTATTAAATTTTTCGTCGTATAAGCCCTCATCAATTTCTTTCTGTACGATTTTAGGATCTTTACCATCTACGGTTAGCCCCATACTTACGCATGTGCCTATAACTTCTTTTGTGGCCATTTTGTAATCGTTTGAAAGTAATGAATCGTATTTCATCCTGGCAATCTTAAGTGCACTCTCTATTGATAGATCGGCGATTTTGTCCAGTCCAGGATCTTGAGAACCTTTTTCAATATTTAATTCATCCAATATAAGTGCAGTTGTTGGAGGTGTACCCACTTTAACATCGAACTCTTTTGTTCCTACATCTACAATGATCTTTACTGGAACTTTAATTCCTGCAAAATCCGAAGTTTTGCTGTTTATCTGTTCTACAACTTGCATCATGTTAATACCAAGCGGTCCGATTGCAGGGCCTAATGGTGGTCCTGGAGTTGCTTTTCCGCCTTCAATGAGAATCTCTACTGTCTCTTTTGCCATTAATCTGCCTCCTTCTGTATTAATCTAATCTGGTCGCCTTTGACCGTAACTGGAATTGGAATAGCAGCTTCAATCAGTTCTAAAACTACTTCTTCCTTGGATTCATCTATTCTAACAACTTTAGCTTTTTCTCCTTTAAAAGGTCCAGATATAAGCTCTACGATGCTTCCTTTTTTTACAGAAGCGATTATGGGTTCTGGGTTTAAAAAGCCCTTTATTTCTTCAAATGATATTTCACCTTCAACGGATCCCCTTAAATTCGGAACTTTTAGTGCAGGATCTTGCATGTCTATTTTTGAGGATGTTTCAACCAGAATGTAACCTCTTAAAGTATCTGGGACAAGTATAGAATTCACCTCAAGTTCGCTGTTTTTAACATTTCTTGCCAGTAATCTTGCAACATTTTTTTCCTGTCCTACGAGGGTTCTAAATGCATAAATCAAAATATCACTTACCTAAATCCTTTGAAATAATTTTTAATGGATTAATATTATAGAAAACCAATTAGTTGTGCTGCTAATGTAATTATAAATCCTATAACTCCTATTATTATAATTCCTATTCCCGTAATTTTTGCTACATTTTGATATTCATCCCTATCTGGTCTTTTGGATATATACAGTACTCTTCTGCACTGTTTTATAAATTGGGAGATAGATTCACTATTTAAATTCATAAAAATACCTGCTTAAATCCTAAAGAATAAGTTATTAAATAAATTAATGTGATAGAATAATATATTTTCTAAGTTATTCTATATAAATGGTAGTAGTTTATTTTCCTTATGAATTTATAAACCTTTTCATTTTTATAGATAACCAAAACTAGCCATGATAGAGAAAGTCCTATGGTGTTTTTAAAATTCGCAGGATTAGAAAACACCATCTATAAATTCTTCTAAAGCTGATTCTTTAACTGGATCTTTAGTTTCCTCTTCCATATATTCGCGTTCTGGAGGTACACCGAATATATGAGGTGATTTCACTCCAGCAACTACAAGAGTTGTTCTTATAACATTCTGGAGTTCTTCCTGTATCTGAGTACCCCAGATTATGTTTGCATCTGGATCTAATTCATCAGCAACTATCTGAACAATCTTTTCAGCCTCATGTAATGTTAAATCTGAGCTTCCTGATATGTTTATCAGAGCACCTTTAGCATTTGAGATATCAAGATCAAGTAATGGGCTGTTTAATGCTTCATGAACTGATTCTATTGCTCTATCACCTGATTCAGATTCACCCATACCTATCATTGCCATTCCAGACTCTTTCATTATGCTTCTAATGTCTGCAAAGTCAAGAGCTACAAGGCCAGGTTTGGTAATGAGTTCGGTTATTCCCTTTACAGCTCTACCTAAAAGTTCATCAGTAACCATAAATGCTTTGTTTATTGGTAGATTAGGTGCTACCTCAAGTAATTTATCGTTAGGTATTACAATAACAGTATCTGCAGATTTTTGAAGCTTATCTAGTCCTTGTTCAGCATTCTCACGTCTTCTAAGACCTTCAGCGCTGAAAGGCATTGTTGCAACAGCAATTGTTAATGCACCAATTTTCTTGGCTAAGTTTGCAATAACTGGAGCAGATCCTGTCCCAGTACCTCCCCCAAGACCGCAGGTTACGAAAACCATGTCGGCCCCTTCTAGCCTTTCCTTTATCTGTTCTTCGCTTTCTTCAGCGCTTTGTTCGCCTATCTCAGGTATACCTCCGGCGCCAAGTCCACCACATGTTCCTTTACCTATCAATATCTTCAGATGTGAGTTTGAATAAAAAAGATCCTGGGCATCAGTATTCACACTAATTGTGTCTGCTCCCTCTATTCCAATTTCCATTAACCTTGAAACAGTATTATTTCCAGCTCCCCCAGTTCCAACAACCAATATTTTAGCCTTACTTTGTTCTATGATATCCTGTAAATCATTGTTAATATCTGTCATATTGATGCTATTTTGTATGTCTCTAGGTCTTCTCTCTCTTCTCACTTCTGATTCTTTTAATGTATTATTTATAAGAGATTTCAATTCCTACCCCCACAGCCAATGTTGTTAAATTTATTTGTGGTATTGTAATAACTTGTATTTAAAAGCAACGGTTATATCACTCATAATTTCCATCTTACAAATAATTTTTTGGTTTTTTTCAAAGAAAAGTGGGTAAAATAGCATTAATTAATATAATATAATATTAAAGTATTAATTTATTTAACTCACTTAAATTAAGATCTGGGCATGGCAATGATTTCTTTAATTTGGAGATCGAAAAAATTACTCATATTGGCAGCTTTTAAAACTACTGCAGCATCTACACCCCATGCTGTTCCTCCAATTGCTATTATTTCTTCATCTACAGGAATTAAGCCGGCGTCTGCAGCCATAATACTGATTTCCACACAAACTTTAATTCCCTGACCAAATAACCTCAATGTTGCTGCTATTATTTCTACAGGAGTTATACCACCAAATTTGTTTGAAATACCCCTTCCAACACCGCTGAGCGCATGGGATCCGGTATAAAAGGTAATATTATTTTCTTTGAGTTTTTCTATATTTTCCCGAGTTATTTCAAGCTTTCCTTTTTCTTTAAAACCTGCATGATGAGTTATACTAACTATTTCTACATCTTCTATTGCTTCACGTAGTTTTAATGCGCTTTTTCCAGATACAGATGCAATAACGATTGTTTTTATTCCTAATTCTTTTTTTCTTTGCTTTACAAGTTCGATCACTTTATCTGTATTTTCTGCTCCTTTATTTTCAAAATAATTAATGGTTTTTTCCATACAATCACCAGATTCCTTTAAGGATAATTAATCACTTTTTAAATCACCATTTCAATATATATTTTAAGATATATAACAAATTTTATATAAATAAGGGGACAAAAAAAGACTATATTCAAGTTAGAGAATTGGAATAATTTTATTTTAAAGGATGAATTCCTGAAAAGGTGACATAATGAAAGCATTTGACTTTATCACTTCAGATAGAACCTTTAAACCCCGAAAAAATGGAATTACAATGATGTTAGATAAGGGGATGGGTCTAAATGCTGTGGAAGATTTAATGGAAGTTTCTGGCGAATATATTGATTTAGCCAAGCTGGGTTGGGGAACATCGGCCTTACATAAGAGAGAACTTATAAAAGAAAAAAATGAATTATATTTTTCCTACGATGTGAATCCCTATCCTGGCGGAACGCTGTTTGAACTTGCATTTATGAAAGATATGTTATCTGAATTTTTAGATGAAGCTGATAAGTTAGGGTTTAAAGCTATTGAAATTTCTGACGGTTCTACAAACATATCAAATGAAGATAGATTAGAAGTGATATCCCAGGTAAAAGAAAATGGTTTTCTGGTTATAACAGAGGTTGGAAAAAAGGATCCAAATGAAGATCATAATTTAAACATTGATAATAGAGTCAATATAATTAATTCAGATTTAAAAGCTGGTGCTGACAGAGTGCTGATTGAAGCGCGTGAAGGAGGGAAAAACCTGGGCATTTATGACGAATGCGGAAATGTTAAGGAAGATGAACTGGAACATATGATAAAAAAGACTGATAAGAATAAGTTGATCTGGGAAGCCCCTCTTAAAGGTCAACAGGTTTATTTGATTTTAAAATTTGGATCAAACGTGAATTTAGGAAATATTGCACCTGAAGAGGTAACAGCACTTGAAACAATTAGGCAAGGGCTTAGAGGGGACACTTTAGGAAAGGTGAATCTTTAATGATAGAAGAAATAACAATCATTGGAGGTTACGACAAGCAAGGAAATAAAGAACCTGTAGAGAAGGTCATAATTAAAAAAGGGGAAATTTTCGGAGTTGTAGGTCCAACAGGAAGCGGTAAAAGTTCACTAATTGGCGATATAGAACAGCTCGCCCAGGAAGATACGTTTTCAAAGAGAAAAATCCTTGTAGATAATAAAGAACCCAGTTACGAAGACAGGACCAATCCCCGAAAAAAAATGGTTGCCCAGCTTTCCCAGAACATGAATTTTCTAGCAGATATGAGCGTTGGTGATTTTTTAACCCTCCATGCTAAATGCCGCGGAGCAAGCAATAAATGTGTTAACGCAGTTGTTGAACTTGCAAATACCCTTACAGGAGAACCTATTAAAAATGAGCATGAACTCACCATATTGAGTGGGGGACAGTCCAGAGCCCTTATGGTGGCTGATGTGGCAATTATAAGCAATTCACCAATAGTATTAATTGATGAAATCGAAAATGCAGGTATAAGGAAACACGATGCCCTTAAAGCCCTTGCAGGACACGGGAAAATAGTCATGGTTGTAACTCACGACCCTGTACTTGCCTTAATGACAGATAAAAGGATTGTTATGAAAAATGGGGGTATGCAGAACGTTGTGCATACCAGTGAAAAGGAAAAACAAATATCTGAAAAATTGAACAAAATAGATGAATTAATGCTTAATTTAAGAGATAGAGTAAGAAATGGAGAGATACTGGAAGAAATAGAACATATTGAGATTTAATTTAAAAATCCACAATCCATTTAGTTTCTTATTAAAATTTGATATTGAATTACATCAAATGGGCTGATTTATATGAGAATGATAATTGTAGCAGGGACTCCAGGGTCAGGAAAAACTGCAGTTTTAATGCATGCATTAAAGAGTTTAAACGAAAGAAACCTGAAATCATCTGTGGTTAAGGTGGACTGCCTTTACACCGATGACGATAAAAAATTTGCAAAAATCGGCGTTCCAACCAAAGTAGGCCTTTCGATGGATATGTGTCCAGACCATTACGCAATTTACAATACAGAGGATATGATAAGCTGGGCTATGGAAAATGAGTCTGATTTTTTAGTTATGGAAACAGCAGGTCTCTGTCACCGCTGTGCTCCTTACACAGTGAACTGTCTTGGAGTGTGCGTAATAGATGCTACCAGCGGTCCAAACACTCCTTTAAAGGTTGGTCCTTTCTTAAGTACTGCTGATGTAGCTGTTATAACCAAAGGAGACATGATTTCCCAGGCAGAACGTGAAATATTTAGAGAAAGAGTTTTAGAAGTTAATCCTAATTGTAAAGTTATAGAGGCCAATGGTTTAAGCGGTCAGGGATGTGTTGAACTTGCAGAAGAAATGCTTAAATCTAAAGAAGTGGCTCTTGATGAAGAAAAACTAAGGCATTCTGCACCTCTTGCAGTATGTACACTCTGCGTTGGGGAAACAAAGGTAAATAAAAAATATCACCGTGGTATACTTCGAAGGATTGATGGTTTCCAAAAATACGAAGGCGAATAGCTGCCATGTTTTTATAGAGGTATGAGAGATGACAAATAGTTCTAATAACAGAGATCATCGCCAAAAAATCATTGAATTACTTCCAGGGTTTCAGTGCGGAATATGCGGCTATGCAAGGTGCGACGAATTTGTTGAAGCACTTTTAAGGAAGCAAGCTGACCTTGAAGATTGCAGATTTCTGCTTCAAGAAACATTTACCGAAAACAGGGCCGATTTAGAGGACATACTAAGGGAAGAGAAAATAATTCCCAAAGAAAAGAAAATAGTTGGACTCCTGGACGGATACGAGGCAGATATTATTTTAAACGCTCTTCCAAAAGAACGTTCATGTAGAGAAACCTTATTTCCTTTTACAAGGGAAAGACTTAAAGTTGGAGATATAATAAGATACAGACCTCTTGGATGCCCTATTATTCATTTTGCAGAGATACTGGAAGAAAATCACGGCTTAATCGTTGTTCATATTGTTGGCCCTTGCCACAGGCTTGATGAGGAAGCTGATTTTAAATTTAAGGATATTGGAGTTTGTATGGTGGGCGGATTTGAAGGTATAATTGAAGGAAAGCTCCCCGCAGTTGGTGAAACAGTGAGGTTCCTTCCAGGGCATTGTATGATGCAGAAGGTTCACTCAGGAGTTGTTGTGCAACTTGTAGGTAAGAGAGCAATTATTGAAGGTATTGACCTTAAAGTATGGGCTCCTCCTATTAAAGGCGAAAGATAATTCTATTTATTCTGTTAAAAAATAGTTACTTCTTTATCATTAACTAGATATAATATCAATCATTGCAAGAAGTAGATAAGCAGCAATGGAACAGGCAAAAACTACATTAACTAGATATAATATCAATCATTGCCGAACTCAACTAATTTGTCAGTTGTAATTTTATTTAACTGAAATTTGGGTTGTTATTGAAAAGAAAAAAGGAAGTATTTAATGGAAGTTATTCTTCAGCAAATTGCGAATATTAGTATTTTAATCTACATTGTATCAACAATGTTGTATATGGGGCTTAGTTTTTTTCCAAAACAATTTATTGTACCTTTAAAAAATAAACAGCTCATAATAAAATCATTAACTGCAAATTTCATATTGATGCCCATTATCACCTATATCATTCTCCAGTTAATTCCCCTTCAACCAGGCCTTGCAATTGGACTGGTTTTAATGACTTTAGGGGCTGGATCGCCTTTTATGCTTAAACTGGTTCAATTTATAAAGGCAGATATGGCATTTGCAGTTGGTTTAATGCTTATATTATCAGTTGTGACTTTAATATACTTGCCAATTATGTTATCTTTTATTTTACCTGATATTTCAGTGAATTCATCTTCCATTACCACTTCATTATTAGTTTTAATATTACTACCTTTAGCTGGTGGAACAGCTTTAAAATGGAGATATAATAATCTGGCTGAAAAAATTAACCCCGTATTTAATCAAATATCTAACATATTCATAATATTAGTTGTAATTCTATATTTAGGACTTAATTATAAAGATTTTTTGGCAGTATTTGGTACAGGAGCAATTATAGCGGCCTTAACGTTCGTATTGTCTGGTTTTTTAATTGGGTATTTTTTAGGTGGTCCTTCACAAAATACAAAAACAGTGCTTGGCATGGGGACTGCTATTAGAAACTCATCTGCGGCTTTTGTTGTAGCTTTAGCCAATTTCAGTGCGAAGTATGATGTTATGGCCATGATAATTGTTATTTATTTACTCAGCATAATTACCATAATGTTAATCTCTGCAGCAATTGCTAAAAAAACTGAAAAAGCTTCAACAAATGCATAGAATTGATTATATTTATATTTACATCTTATCATCCAGAAATTATATTTTTTGATTTAATAGAAAAAAAATATTAAATGATTTATAAAAATATTTTTCAATCAATCTTTAGAGTTGCAGTTATGAAAGATTCAAAATACATGGTTATGCCGGTTAAAACTGGCTACATTAAGCCGAATGAACCTTATGATGTAATCATTGACAAAGCAAAAGAATTTTTAGAAAATGGGGATTTTCTTGTAATCTCAGAAACACCAATAGCAATATCACAGGGCAGATTGGTTGATGAGGCATTGTTTAAACCCTCTATTCTTTCTATTTTTCTTGCAGATATATGGTCCAAATATATCTGGGGCTATCTTTTAGGGCCGCTTCTGGGTATTAAGAAAAGAACTATCAAGAATTTAAGAAATTTACCCCGTGAAGCCAGATCACATAAAGAGGTTGTTTTAAAGTATTATGGGCTTAAACATGCATTAAAACCTGCTTCTGAGGCCGGAATTGATTTAACTAATGCCCCTGGAACTTACGTTTCACTTTTACCAGAAAATCCCCTGGAAGTTGTGGAGGACATTTCGCAAAAAATATCTAAAAATCTTGGAATGGAAGTTGTTGTGATAATAGTTGACACAGACGTAACCTATGAACTTTTAGGAAAACAATTTACATCCTTACCCATATCTACAAGTGGAATAAAAGCTGATTTCGGAATTTTTGGATATTTTCTGGGTAGATTTGGTAAAATTATTGGTCCTACACCTCTTGCCATTTCTAAACCTTACAACCTTCATAAAATCATGGAAATTGCTCGAATTGCTGATGAATATCAGAACAAAAACGAATACAGTGTGAGAACTGTTTATGATATGGGAAAAGCATTTAGTGGTGAAATTGACAGTGTTACGATCAGGATGTTAAATTCAATTCAGCATACTCCTGCAGTTATTATCAGAAAGTTATGACAGTCATTACCCCCAAATAAGACAATTGTTTGCTGTGATCAATATTGCTCCATCAAAATAATTAAATAGTAGTAAAACAATAATACATAGTAACATAAAAAATATGTCATTCAAATATGATGAATTTTTTAAGAAAAAATTTGGATCGAGAACTAAGTTTAAACCTATTATTCAACCAGCACGTCATGAATATCTTATGTAACTCAAAATATATACGTCAATAAACGCCTGATCATCTTCTAACAAAAAGGATCCAAATAAAAGGAGGAAAAAAATGCTTAATGTTAATGGCCCAATAACTCAAGAACAAATTAAATCTTCCCTATCCAAAGAAGGAGCAGAAATGCTCAATGAACATCTGGTTCAAAGGTTAATTTACGAAATTACTGAAGATAATGAAAACAGTATTTCCATTATTAAATGTTTATTAGAAGGTAAAATAACAGATGAAGAAATTTCTGAAGAAATCGAATTAAGGCTTAACATTGTAAGAAAAATTCTGTATAGACTCTATGATGCTGGACTTGCAAGTTACAAAAGAAGCAAGGATCCAGAAACTCAATGGTACACATACAGATGGAAATTCGAAAAAGACAAGGTAATCGACATTATAACCAAAAAATTCGAAGAAAATTCCAGGGAAATGGAAGAATCACTGGCATATGAAGAAGATAACATGTTCTTTTCATGTATAAACGGATGCAGATACAAATTTGAAGAAGCATCTGAATACAACTTCGTATGTCCAGAATGTGAAAAAACCCTGGAATATCAGGATAACTCTTCCCTAATTACAGAATTAAAGGAACAAATGAGCTAATTTTATACTCAAGTACCACAAAAATTCTAAGAATTTTGTAGGCTAATAATTTTATTATCATGGGGCAAACATTTTGACTATTAAGATTTTAAAGAGTTTAAATTGCCCTGATCGTTTAATTGACCATAGCGTAGCTGTTTGTAAAAAGGCACTTAAACTATCCTCTAATTTTGATGTAGATATTGAACTGCTGAAAACAGGTGCTTTATTCCACGATGTCGGTAGATGCAGAACAAATGGTATTGATCATGCTATGGTGGGTGCAGAGATGCTGAAAAAATTTGGATTTTCAGATGAAATCTCAAATATAGCCCTAAGACACATTGGCGCTGGAATACCAGAAGAAGAAGCCAAATTACTTGGTTTACCTCCAAACAATTACATACCCATTACTTTAGAAGAAAAAATCGTTGCGCATGCCGATAATCTGGTTCACTGGAATGTGGAAGTGAATATTGATTTTACAATTAAAAAGTGGAATGAAAAGCTTGGAGAGAAGCATCCGTCAATTACAAGGATTATTGAGCTTCATAAGGAAATATGTGGGATTTAAGTCCTGGCAATGAAACTAATCATTTTATATTTACCAACTCTTTTCATGATTAGTGCAGAGTTATATCTTTTTATTAGTGCCAATCTCAGCTTTTTCGTCCTGTTTTAAGCTATTCTTGTACTCTACAAGTTCAATTTCACAACCCGGCCCTATTTTTATGTTATTTCCCCTCACAACTTTGGCCTGGGTATTCTCAAGATAGATTTCATCTCCTTCGATGGTTTCTACAGTAAGTTCTTTACCTTGTATCATACCTTTTAAGCCTAAAAAGCCACTTTTTCCTTTTCTTTTAACTGTAATGTTTTCGCCACCAATTTCACATGCTTTAGATGCTCCATATAAGCTGAGTTCCAGTTCACCTGCATTTAAAAGTCCTTCGATTGCAAATGTACCTTCTATTTTGAAAACTTCAGCATTACAATCTCCATCAACACTGATACTTCCATAAGTTTCAGCCTTATCTACAGATACATTCCCCTCAATATCAGCGTTACCATAAATTTTGGCTTTTTCTGCTTCAAGATTTCCTTTAATTGAATTAGTGCCGTATATATCAACAGAATCAGCTTTTACATTGCCATTTATATCACATCGCCCATTGATTTTCAATTTGATACAGTCCAGATCACCATCTATTCTTCCTTCTCCATTTATAATTACAGCGTTATATTTGCCTCCAGCAGAACTTGCCCGGCCATTAATTTTCAAGTCTGTCATACCTTTTTTCATAATTTCACCCCATTAAGCTATTTTAATTTTTAATTCCTCGATTAAATCTGAAAGATTCATCTTTTCAATGATTTTCATGCTTTCTTCAAAATGAATATCACAAAAACTTGAAACTAAACAGCAGCTTGAAATTCCAAGCTTACGTAAGAAAAGTAGTTCGCCGCCTTTTCCCTTGAATTTCGGATATTGATCCTCTAAAAGGTTTAGTATGATTCCTCCCTCTTCAAAATTGATTTTTCCGGATTCAAACATTTTATCCAAAATGTAGAGATGGAGCATCTTTTCGAATACATATTTTTCCGTCTCGCCTTTCTTCTGTGTGTAAAAATCAAGTGTGGTCTTGGAAACAATGTTCCTTTTCACTAATTTTTCACTTTCAAGGGTTATTTCCGTTAAATTTGGAGAAAGTATATTAGCAAGGTCGTCTAATGATAATTCTCCTTTCATGTTTTTTATCTTCTCGATTCTATCCAGTATTCTCTCTTTTGGAAAGAACGTTTCCTGGCCTGTGAATGTAGATCTTTTAATGAACCATTCTTCAGGTATGAGATTTTTACGCTTCCAGCGGTAAAGCTGGCCGTAGGAAATTCCAGTCAATTCCAAAAGTTCTTTTTTAGAAATTAAATCCTTTTCCATTTCAATTACTCCTTTTGTGATTAGTTCTCATTGATTATCATTAAAAACTGCGAATCTATAAATTATCATTATGTTTTTCATTTCCTCCTTTTACGTAACATAACATTGTTACATTAACTATATAAGCCTTTTGATGTTCGTTACTGTAAACTGAGTTTGATGAATTTAATAAAGAGTATTACTAATTATGCGTGACTATGTTACACTGAAAAATGATTTCTATATAAAGTACACATCAAGTTAACCTTATTTCATGAATTTATGAAGGCAAAATAGTTATTCTGGATTTCAGGCAAAAAAATAATAATTATTGTAAGCATATTTGTACTTAGAAATACAAACTACAAAAATATTCCAGATAATTCCAAGACTAATTATAATATAAACTCCAAAGGAGAAAGAATTTTGGATTCAAATAAAAAGAAAATAGTAATATTTACTGGCCCTTCACTGCATCCTGAAGAAGCGTTAATGATTTTAGATGCCGATTATCATCCACCTGTTAAAAGGGGAGATATAATAACCGTTTTAAATGACAATCCAGATATTATAGGTATTATTGACGGTGTTTTTCACCAGGATCCTGCCGTTTCCCACCGTGAAATACTTGAAGCGCTTAAAAAAGGAGTTACTGTAGTAGGTGGGGCAAGCATGGGCGCGCTTAGAGCATCTGAGCTTGATGATCTTGGAATGATAGGGATAGGATATGTATATAATCAATATAAGAAAGGTCTCATCGAATCTGACGATGATGTAGCAGTTGCTATTAATCCCGTTACTCTTGAACAGATTTCAGATCCACTGGTTAGTGTGGAATACAACTTCAAAAGAGCTTTGGATAGAAATATAATATCTGCAGAAGAACTTAATATATTAACTAAAACTGCGAAATCCATTTTCTATCCTAAAAGAACCTACACACTCATTTTAAATACAGCTCCAATCCATCCAGATAGAATTGCAACCATTGAAAACTTTTTAATTAGAGAAGGGATTGATATAAAAAGAGAGGATGCAATTGAAGTTGTAGAATTCATCAGTAATTTATCAGAAAAATGATTTGATGCATATAATTGAATAAAGGATGAGTTTATGAATCTTGATCAGAAAATAAAAAAATTGAAGGAATATCTTAAGGACAAAAAAGTCCTGGTTGCCTTTTCGGGAGGAGCAGACAGCACACTCGTTGCCAAAATAGCAAAAGATGTATGCAGTGAAGCTGTTGCTATAACTGTAGATAATGGAGTTTTACCTCCTGATTGCATAGAGAATGCAAGAAACATTGCAGCTCAAATAGGAATTCATTATGAAGTAATTAAAGAGAATTTCATTGAAAATGAAGCTTTTAAATCCAATCAGCCTAACAGATGCTTTATCTGTAAAAAAATAATGTACAGTAAATTACAGGAAACAGCAGAAAAAAAAGGAATTGATACTATAGTTGATGGAACAAATATCAGCGATTTACTGGAAGATCGGCCGGGAATAATGGTTAATTATGAAAAAAACATCGTTAGTCCTCTCGTTTATGCGGGATTCACCTCCGATGAGGTCAGAGATACACTTAAAAAGTTTGATATAGCTTATTCAAGCAATACAACCTGTTTTGCAACAAGAATAGCTAAATACAGCGAAATTACACTTAAAAAAATTAATAGAATAAGTTACGCCGAATCTTTAATCAAAAATATGGCAGGAGAACCTGTAAGAGTTAGAGATGACAACGATATTGCTCGGATTGAGGTTGGAAACCTGGACAAACTTTTGAATAGAGCATCTCTTAACCATATAAGTTCAGAACTTAAAGCAGTGGGTTTTAAACGAGTTACACTTGATATTAATGGATATGGAGAAGAAGAAAAAGAACTTGTAATTTATACTCCATGTAAAGATGAAAAAAACAAAATAATGTTTGAAACTGAAGTGCCTTACCAGATAGACATTAAAAAAACATGTTTTGAACTTGAAAAAATAGGATCAGTTAAATGTTCTGATGAAATGGGTATAGTAATGCTTGAAATTGATGGCAGAAATATAACCATTTTTAGAGCAGGTAAAATTGTTGCAAGACGTGTGATTGATAAAGAAGATGCGGAAGATCTACTAATTGAAGTACTGCCCCGCATAAGAAGATTTGTCTGAAAAGAGATTAATTAAAGCTCTTTATATACATTTTCCTGAATTTTCCTCCTGAAACCGAAAGTTTTTTGCCAGAAACCCCTGTTATCATCCCCTTCTAACAATATGTACCTTCCAGTAACATCAACTTCCATTCCATCCACATTAATGCTGTTAATATACATTTCAACCCTGGAAGCAATTTCAAGCAGGTCATTTGTTCTGTAATCATAGTTGATTGTCAAATTATTGTATTTGTAGACATCCATCATTGTCTTTTTTATTGACTCTTCAATTAAATTGAAAATGGTTTCCACCACAGGAGCTCCTTCCCACCAGCAGTGTCCAAGGAGTAATTTCAGGAGTATTGTCTGAACAGACACATCACCCTGGTTCTTTGAGATAATTCTAATGTATCCACTATCTGATGTTATTTTAAGAAGTAATTGTCCTGACATCTTAATCCTTGATAGCCTTAATTAAATCTGTAGCTCTTACAATCCCTGCAAGCTCACCTTCAACATCAATAACCGGTATCTGCTCGATTTTATTGTGTCTCATCTTATTGGCACATTCGGTTACTGTAGTTCTTGTGGTCGCTAAAACTAAATCTGTTACTGCAACGTCTTTTACTTCTTTATCAGAAAATTTTAAACGGTTTTTGATAACATAAAGTACATTAGTGCTGTCCCATGACCATTTATCTCCTTCTGTACCTACTGATGTGTTATGAACTGTTCTTTCAGACACAACTTCGCTTTCATTAATAAAATCAGTTTCTGTAAGTATTCCAGAAAGTTTACCATCTTTATTTAGAGCAAGAAGGAACTTAAGACGTGAATATCTCATTATTTCAAAAGCAACATTTAAAGGAGTCCTTTCCCATGTTGTGGGCATGTCCCTTAACATGTAATCTTTAACAGGCTCTTTAATATCCAGTTTCCCCAGTGCCTTTTCAATTATATCAAAGGCAGTAATAATACCTACAAGTTCCTCGTCCTCAACAACAGGAACTCTTCTTATTCCATTTTTTATCATCAATTGTGCTGCATCTTTGATATTATCATTAGGAGAGACTGTGAAAATATTTCGAGTCATTATGAGGGCTATTTGTTCCTCATCAGGATTTTCAACCAGATCTGTTCTTGTTACCATCCCTACAAGCTTTTTTGTCCCTGATTTTACGACAGGCAGTCCTGAAACATTTCTCTCTCTCATTAATTCCAGAGCATTTAAACGATTGCCAGGAACCTGTATATAGTGTATATCCTCTGACATTACTTCTTTTACACGCATTGTTACACCAACTACTGAATAAAATTAAAATATTTTTTTAGATTTAATGTACGACTAAAACTGGACATGGAGCAGATCTAACCACGTTTTCAGTTACACTTCCCAGTAAAAATCTATCCAGTCCATGTTTGCCTGAAGTTCCCATAACCACAAGGTCAATGCCTTCTTCGGCAATTGTTTTAAGTATAACATCTGATGGAGAACCCTCTAAATTATTTAAAGTCAATTTAACATCTTTCTGGCAGTCATCTTCTCCTTTTTCTTCCATTACTATCTCAGTAATTCTTTGCAGTGATTTTTGTCCTTCTTCCTTAAGCATCTCTTTTATTCTGACTATAAGGTCTTCAGCAGGTAATCCCACCAATGATGATGTCTCAATTACATTTATAGCAATTAGTTCTGCGCCAGATGAACTTGCAATCCATGCTGCATGCCTTGCAGCTTTGTTTGCGTATTCAGAACCATCTGTAGGTAATAAAATTTTTTTATACATGAGTTCACCCCTTAAGGTAATATATTGACCTATTTATATATATTTTAACATTTATATCATATATTAGAAATTATTAAATTAAGTTCTGTATTTATTAACTATAATCCCTTCTTTAATTAAGTATTTGATGTTTTGTGGTTCAGTCCTGTTAATTATAGATAGCAGAGGATTTTCAGATATTTTTTTTACAATGACCATATCTGCAATTTTTTCTTCTTTTATACTTCCTATATTTAAATTGAAAGCCTTTGATGGGTTTGAAGTTACTGTTTCGAATAATTCTAATGGTGAAAAATGTTTTTTGTAGTAACCACGGGTGACTTTTAAGGTATATTCCATTTCGCGCAGCATATTAGGAGAGTTAAACATTATATTATCTGTTCCAAGAAGTACATTTACCTTATGTTTTATTAAGTCCATAAGTGGTGGAATACCCACAGAAAGCGTTCCGTTTGATCTAGGACAGCAGACCACAGAATTTGCATTTTTACTTATTAGTTCTATGTCATTCCCAATTGGAGAAGTTACATGAACCAGAACATCGAAATTTGCCTCAATAGCCCTTTGAACCTCACTTTTGCCAGTTAATTCTACAGATTCATTTTGTAGATTCTCATATTCTGCCACGTGTATGGCTGATATTTTATCCTGTTTTCTACATGTCTTTGTAATCAATCGAGCCACCTGATCACTTATCTCACCAAATCCGCTTAGACCAATACCATCACACGATTTAAGAACCTCCCTTGCTGCTTTTTTAACTTCTGATCTTTTAAATTCATCCCCATAAAATGAATCATCCCTACCAAGGATTATTTTCCGAATGGGTAAGTCTTTAGATGCTTC
Source organism: Methanobacterium sp. UBA176 (assembly GCA_002505765.1). Lineage (GTDB taxonomy): Archaea > Methanobacteriota > Methanobacteria > Methanobacteriales > Methanobacteriaceae > Methanobacterium_D. The sequence continues at coordinate 74,927 of DAVZ01000042.1, forward strand.
ATTCATTAATTTTATCCCCTCAAGCCCCCCTTCTCTAAAATCAACAAATGTTGTTGTACCGCTTGCAAGCATATCTTCCATAGATTGTTTCATTTCATTAATTATCCCTTCAGGTGGAGATTCACTCAAAATTTTATGTTTAAGGCCATCTGGAGGCTTAACTATTTCATCTATACTTTTCCCATCCCCAACATCCCGGGCAATAGAATCTCCAGTATGTACATGTGAATTTATAAATGCAGGAGCCACAATTGATCCGCTGGCATCGATTTTCTTACCAGAATTTATCTTATTTTTGCTTATTTCAGTTATTATCCCCTCTTCAATTACTATGTTTGCTTTTATGGCCCTCATATCCTCTCCAAATAGAACAGTGCCATTTTCAATTGTGATCATAATAAACAGAACCCTGGTACTCTTTATTTTTTTTTAATGATTATATTTTCTTATTCAGTCCTTAAAAACATCTTTACTGCTGTTTTTTTTTGGTCATATAGTTCATTTTTATAATTTTTGCTTTTAATTTTTCATATTTAATTAATTATATTTATCCTTCATAAATATAATATTAGTTGATAAGGATGGTTCCTTTTACTTTTCAGGATATATTGATAACCTGATATTAATATTTGAGATATAAAAACACCGAAATATTTATTTAGATTGAAAATAGAACATATATAGCCTGTTAATAACCAATTAAACCGTTAACGATGAATATAACGGGGAATAAAACACCAATCTAGATATGGTGGCATAATTCATCTGCAAAGGAGAAATAGAACCGCCGGTAAAAATTAATGGGGATTTCATCGGAGGCGATACCACCATTGACACTCATGCAGTTCTAAATTCTCCAATACATATTATGTTATTCATCCCTTTATTTTTTTCGTATCTGCATCCAATAAAAATGATAAAATTATTTCAATACCTATTTTCTGTATTTTTTTAACTTCTCTGATCAGACAAAAAAAATTGTTCAAATCAATGAAATTATCATGATATTAGCCTATAGCGCTAAACCTTCATTTTTAGTACAAAAATAACGGGAGAATCATTTAATATCTGATTATATAAAGTCCATCCCGGATTCTGAACTAATCAACGGTTTTTATTATTTAAAACAGATATTACCTTTTTAATTGATTTTAAAGCTATAAAAATTAATGAATAAAATAAAGGCATTTTATTATTGATTAAAGCTACGACGGTTAATGAGGTAAAAATAGAAAATTAATTAAAAATTAAAAATATCGCAAATTATTAATTTCATTTGATTCAGGAATCCGATTAAAGTGATCAGTTTTCACCCTGCCGTGTCTGTATTTGAATTTTACCCTGTAAGTTTTGGTTAATCCTGGTTTAAGACCGTGTGTGTAAATATTTTTATAATATCGACCGTACCATGCTCTTGTATAACAAGCACCTGAAGAGGCTTTACCCTGATTTTTAACTGTTACATACAGATAACCCCTGTATTTATAAGCTTTTGCCACTACAAGATCTGGTTTTGGAGTTAATACGGTTATAGTGGCAGATTTACTGGCAGTTTTACCAAATTTATCTTTTACTGTTAAAGTTACTGTATATTTACCGTCTTTTGTGTAAATACGCTGAACGTGTTCTCCAGAGCCTGTGGTACCATCGCCAAAGTTCCATGTATGTGATACTATGCTATCGCCAGTATCAGGGTCATAAGAACTGGAACGGAATCCTATGGGAGTTTTAGGAACTAATTTACTTGTTGTAAGATAAAAACTGGCTACTGGATTTCTATTAACAACTGTAATTGTTTTAGATGATGTAGCTGTTTTAGAGCTGTTACTGGTTACTGTGTGAGTAACAGTGTATACACCAGGATTGGAATAGGAATGTGTAGGATTAACAGGTGTGGAGCTTGTAGTTTCATTTCCATCCCCAAAATTCCAGTGATAATCTGTTATATATCCCTCAAGGTCTTTAGATGCCCCTGTAAAGGTTAAAGGTTGATTTATATAGTACGGGGAACTGCTAACTGTAAATTTACAGGTTAAATTATCCCTTACGCGGTTACCATTATACCAGCTTTCAGCTGCTTCATCATCATAAGCTGTTGTTTCTGCAGCAGTTGGGAATTTTCCACCCCAGTTACCAACAAAAGCAACATATCCATTATCATTTCGCCAGACCTGGTTGCCATTGTAATCTGTTGACTTTACAATTTTTTCATAATTTTGATTGTTGGCATCTGCAAAGTCTGTTGCTCCATTCAAGAAATCATAGATAATTTCGGCCCCATTCCATGCTGTAGCATAATAATTTGCACCGGCGCCGATAAACATGCTTGCAAAATTGTAAATAGTTTCAATAGGGTTTTTTACTTCCTTATCTTCAACCCATCCAGTAGAAAAGCATGTGTGTAATAAAAATACAGGAATATCTTGTTTAAATGGTGCTGTAAATAGTTCTCCATCATCTTCACGCATCTGGTCACCAACACCCCATATAAATTTATCAGAACCTACAAGTGCAAATGGAGGGCTTGCTGTTCCTCCATTCATGTCATAATTACCAGATTGAAAACCTCCATGTCCGACATATATAACAGCATCTGCATCGTACATTCCTTTTAAAATATTTTTGGCAGTTGCATTGGATCTGTAAAGTTCTAAAACTTCGTATCCCTTAGATTTTAGCTGATTAGCTAATGCCAAAGTTTCTGTATAAGATAAATCATTATCACTCCTTGAATCTCCAATAATAAGGATTTGAGCCCCAACTGGAGTTAAAAAAGCAAAAATTACGGTAAAAAGAAATATTATCATCACTAAAACATTAAATTTTCTTCCAATAGAATACAACCCAAAACCTCCCTATGAATATAACCTGATTCTTACTATATTATATGGGCGTTCACTAATTAATGTTTTTTTACAGTAATTGTGTGACCAAATGCACACTTTAAAAATAAGAAAATTTATTACTTAAAAGACCTAACGAAAATAATTTATTAACAAATTTTAATCAAAAAAAAGATATAAAATAACTCAAATAATAAAAAATTTAATTATTAAATAATATATATTACTGAATTTATAAATTATGATATTCATTTAATGATTTCACTTCAATTTCGCCATCTTTCACTTTTTCAATGGCATTAAGAGCTGCACGAGCACCTACAAGCGTTGTAACATAGGGTATTCCCAGTTCAATTGCAGTTCTTCTTATAAAGTAGCCATCATCTGTAGATTGCTTACCAGAAGGGGTATTTATTATAAGGTCTACCTCACCATTTAGAATTGCTTCTTTTATATTTGGAGAACCCTGACTGATTTTTTTAATTCGTCTTTCAATTTTTATCGTGTCTTCAACCGCCCTTGCAGTTCCTCTTGTTGCCAAGAGCTCAAATCCAAGTTCTCGAGCTTTTTTGCAGATATCATGGATTTTATTTTTATCAGCATCTTTCACGCTTATGAATATCTTTCCTTTTGTTGGAAGCTTCATATTTGCTGATAGCTGAGATTTGTAGTATGATACTTCAAAATTTTCATCAATTCCCATACTTTCTCCGGTTGACTTCATTTCTGGCCCTAATATTGCATCAGCTCCTGGAAGTTTAATAAATGGAAATACTGACTCTTTAACAGCCACATGATCAAACTTAATTCCATCTGTAAGCCCTAAATCCTTTAGTTTATAACCTATCATCAGTTTAGCAGCGACCTTTGCAAGTGGAATTCCAGTAGCTTTACTTACAAAGGGGACTGTACGACTTGAACGAGGATTTGCCTCTAAAATATAGACTTCTGGCTCTTCATCGGTCTTTACAGCGTACTGGATATTAATTAATCCCACAACGTTGAGTTTAAGGGCAAGTTTTCTTGTATATTCTTTAATTTTCTCTATAACTGATTCAGTAATTGTTTGGGGAGGTATAACACATGCAGAATCCCCAGAATGTACTCCAGCCTCTTCTATGTGTTCCATTATCCCTCCAATGTATACATCTTCCCCATCACAGAGTGCATCAACATCCACCTCAATTGCATCTTCAAGGAATTTATCAACAAGAATGGGATGCTTGGGAGAAACCCTCACCGCTTCCCTCATATAATCTTCAAGTTCAGCTTCATTATAGACTATCTCCATGGCTCTTCCACCAAGAACATAGGAAGGTCTTACAAGCACAGGAAATCTGATTCTTTTAGCAATTTCCTTAGCATCCTCTAAAGATTTTGCAATACCATAAGGTGCCTGAGGTATTTCAATCTCTTCTAAGACCTCTGTGAATCTTCCACGATCCTCCGCGCGATCTATACTCTCATGAGATGTACCTAATATTTTAACACCTTCTTTTGCAAGTGGTAAAGCGAGATTTATAGGTGTTTGTCCCCCAACTTGAACTATAACACCGTAGGGATTTTCTTTTTCAATTATATTCAGTACATCCTCAGGATATAGAGGTTCAAAGTAAAGTCTATCTGCTAAATCAAAATCTGTACTAACTGTTTCAGGGTTGCAATTTACCATTATGGTTTCAAAGCCCTCTTCTTTCAGAGATTTTATTGTATGGACACATGAATAATCAAATTCTATACCTTGACCTATTCTATTAGGCCCTGAACCCAGCACCACAATTTTTTTTGCACCGTTTATATCATCTGTACTCTCTATTTCATCCACATCATCAATATAAGTTGAATAGTAGTATGGTGTTTTTGCTTCAAATTCTGCACCGCATGTATCCACCATTTTGTATTTTGGAGTTATGCCGTATTTTTTCCTCAGATTTCTTATTTCTTTTTCAGTTTTTCCTGAAATATCTGCTATTATTTTGTCTGATATTCCATATTTTTTTAGTTTTAAGAGTGTATCAGGATCATCTATATTATCACTTATGGAATCGTAGAGGTCCATTATATTTTTCATTTTATTCAGGAACCAGGGGTCTATTTTAGTTATTTTATAAACTTCATCTATTTCTTTCATTTTTAAAATCTCAAATATATCATATACTCTGTTTATTCCTCCTTTTGGGTTTTTAATATCTAACCTTCTTTCATCAAACTGGTATTTAATATCATGAAGGTCCAGACTTCTAAGTGCCTTTAAAAATGCTTCTTCAAAAGTTCTGCCCATGGCCATAACTTCCCCAACACTTTTCATCTGGGTGGTTAATGTATTATCCACGCCAAGAAATTTATCAAAATCCCATCTTGGAATCTTTACAACCACATAATCTATTGTGGGCTCAAATGCTGCCGAAGTTCCTGTTATTTCGTTTCTAATTTCATCAAGAGTTAGGCCAACAGCCAGTTTCGCGGCAACCTTTGCAATGGGATAACCAGTTGCCTTACTTGCAAGTGCGGAACTCCTGCTTACCCTTGGGTTCATTTCAATGGCCACAATTCTCCCATTTTCAGGGTTAATTGCAAACTGAATATTACTCCCACCGGTTTCAACTCCAATTTCTCTGATGATTTTTATAGAATAATCCCTTAAAAGCTGGTATTCTTCATCGCTAAGTGTTTGGGTAGGTGCTACTGTAATACTATCTCCTGTATGTATCCCCATAGGGTCCATATTTTCAATGGTGCAGACTATGATTACATTGTCGTTTAAATCCCTGATTACTTCATATTCATACTCCTTCCAGCCAATTATACTTTCTTCTATTAATACCTGGTTTGTAAGGCTGTACTCCAATCCTTTTGAAGCTATTTTTTTTAACTCCCCAGGGTTAAAGGCTATACCGCCTCCAGTTCCTCCTAATGTAAATGCTGGTCTAACTACCACGGGGTACCCTAATTCTTCTGCAATGTTTAGAGATTCTTCCAGAGTATAGGCAACTTCACTTTTTAAGACACTTATTCCTACCTTTTCACAGGCTTCTTTAAAAAGCTCCCTATCCTCAGCTTTACTAATAGCATCTAATTTAGCGCCAATTAATTCAACATTATACTTGTCAAGAATTCCTTTATTTGCCATTTCAACTGCCAGATTTAACGCAGTTTGTCCTCCAAGGGTGGGAAGTATTGCATCAGGCTTTTCTTTTTCAATTATCTTTTCAACAACATCAAGGGTAAGTGGTTCGATATATATTTTGTCAGCCATCTCAGGGTCTGTCATTATTGTTGCAGGATTGGAATTTACAAGAACTATTTTATATCCCAATTCCTTTAATGATTTACATGCTTGAGAGCCTGAATAATCAAACTCAGCAGCCTGACCTATTTGAATTGGCCCTGATCCAATGATAAGAACTTTTTTTATGTCATGATTTTTCGGCATCTTAAATCCCCATTATTTTGTAACTTCATATTATTTAGTTTATAGTGGATAACATAACTTTACACAAATTATTTTTGGATAATTCAATAAATCACGTTTAATCCTGTTTAAAGCACGATATGTTAGTTATAGAATTTGGAAAGTTTAAAACATTAGGTTATTTACTTTAAATCCATGGCTATGTATCTTCACTGAGTTTTATTGTAGAAGCTCTTCATTTTATTAAAACTCATTTATTACCTTAAGGAATCTATCAAATACATAATCTGTATCATGAGGCCCCGGACCTGCTTCAGGATGATACTGAACACTTGAAACAGGAAGTTCCCTGTGCTCAATTCCTTCCGGAGTTCCATCATTAAGGTTTATCTGAGTCATCTTCAGAGGTGTTTCTTCAACTGATGATGGATCAATGCTAAATCCATGATTTTGAGAAGTTATAGAAACCTTGCCGTTTGCAATATCTTTTACCGGCTGGTTAATCCCTCTGTGCCCAAATTTCATTTTGTATATTTTAGCCCCAAATGCAAGGCCTATTATCTGCTGTCCAAGACATATTCCAAACATAGGAACCTTTTCAGAGAGTTTTCTTACGTTTTCGATGGCATCTTTCACCCTTGTTGGATCTCCTGGTCCGCTGGAAACAAGTATTCCATCAGGATCGTAATCAAGAATCTCTTTATAATCCATTTTATAGGGTAAAACCACTACTTCTGTTTCTCTTTTAAGCAATGCATTTATACTGTTATTCTTTATTCCACAATCAAGAATAGCCACCCTCCTATTAAAGTCTTCACCTAAAATCTTGGGTTTATCCACACAAACCTTATCCACCAAGTCTAATTCTACTATATCTGGCTGATTTTTGGCAAGGGACAGCAATTCTTCATCATCAATTTCTTCTGTTGATAAAACTCCCTTCATGGTCCCGTGTTCTCTAATTTTAATGGTAAGTGCCCTTGTATCCACTCCACTTATTCCAGGGATTTTATATTCTTCCAGAAAATCAGAGAGACTTTCCTTTGATTTAGAATGTGATGGATGCTTACTTTCTTCTCTTACGATAAATCCTTCTGCTTTTATTCCATCTGATTGAAACCATTCATCAGATATTCCATAATTACCCTGAAGAGGATATGTGTTCATTAATAATTGGCCTTTATATGAGGGATCTGTAAGTGACTCGACATACCCTGTCATTCCTGTGGCAAAAACCACTTCTCCTGTCTTTGTTGTTTCAAAACCAAAACTTTCACCATAAAGAATTGTTCCATCCTCAAGGGCTAATTTTGCTTCTTTTATCATTTAATCACCAAATTAATTGTAAATTTGTTTAAATAGAGTTAACCTTATAATAAGTAAATTTGACATTATAAGTTTCTTATTCTCATTTGATTTTTAAGTATTTAGTCTTTGGGTAGATCAAATAATTTAATTAGAAAGATTTTTTCATTATTACTGCATCTTCACCATCTTCATAATAATTTTCAAGGAATTCTTTTTCTTCAAATCCCAATTCCCTGTAAAATTTCCTTGCATCTTTATTTCCAACCCGCACTTCAAGTTTGATATCCCTAACGTGGCATTTAGCAAAGATATTAATAGCATAATCCACCAGTTCTGATCCTACTTTCTTTCTTCTGTATCTTTTATCAACTGCAAGTGAAATTATATGACCCTCGTCTTCATATCTTATCCAAAATATAATATATCCCACCACCATATTATCTTGCTGTGCTACAAGAAATCCTGCTCCTAAATTATAAATATCTATAAGTATACTTGGTGGATAGGGATCCTCAAAAGCAGCAGTTTCTATTTCCAGTACTCTCTTAATGTCTGGACGTTTAAACTCTCTTATTATCATGAATATCTCCGTGATAGAATGTGGGAAGACTTTGCTCAATATATAATCCATAATTATGCCGATGCTGATAAGATAATAGAAGTTGGTTCTGGAAAATTCCTTAAAGTAGCATCAATTCTCCAGGAAAACCTTAAAACTACTATCCTGATGACAGACATTAATCCTTATTCTAATGAGGTTATTCAAGATGATATTTGTAATCCTGACTTAAAAATATATAAGGGATCATCCCTTATTTATTCAGTGAGACCCCAGCCAGAAATACAACAATGCATTGTAAAAGTTGCACACATGGTTGGTGCAGACATCATTATAAAACCATTTTCAACCGAATTTGTAAATTCAGAGCGGATGAAATTAAAAAATTTTAAAAAAGCCACCTTTTACATTAATAAATTTAATGATTAATATTATATGATTTAAATTTTAAAAGAATTTTAATATAAAAAATCTGGTGATAACAATTTGTTATAAACTATTTTATAATCAATAAAACTAAAAAAATTAAAAATTAAAGTTAATTATTGATATAAATGATTTAAAGATGTGTTATGATGAAATGGCAAAATTTAACTGCGGATGAAACCTTAAAAACCCTCAAATCAGATGCAGAAAGGGGTTTAACAACCGAAGAGGCTAATAAGCGTGGCATTAAATTCGGAAAAAATGAATTGGTCGAAAAAGAGAAAGCCGGGCCTATCAGTCTTTTTCTCGGACAGTTTAAAGACATACTTATAATTATACTTTTGATTGCAGCAGTAGCCGCATATTTTGTTGGGGATGCAGTAGATACCGCTGTTATTCTAATTGTCGTGATAATAAATGCCATAGTTGGATTTATACAGGAATATCGCGCAGAAAAAGCCATGGAAAAACTTAAAGGACTTATTTCCACCGTTGCAGTTGTAATCAGGAATGGTAAGAAACAGGAAATAGCTTCCAGTGATCTGGTACCTGGAGATATAGTCATTATCGAAGAAGGAGACAATATCCCTGCAGATTTAAGGATAATAGAAAGTAATGATTTAAATGTTGATGAATCTGCATTAACTGGAGAATCAATACCAGTTGAAAAAACTTCTGACGCCATTGAACCTGGAGAAGAAAATACATTTAATACCGTTTTTATGGAAACAGATGTATCTTCTGGCAGAGGTAAAGGTGTCGTTATAGGGATAGGTATGAACACTGCTATTGGGAAAATAGCGGAAATGATACAGGAAGAAGAGGAAGAAACTCCTTTACATCATAAGATAGGTAGGCTTGGAAGAAATCTTGGAATCCTTGCAATAGGGGTTTGTTCACTGGTTTTTTTCTTAGAGTATTTGCAGGGAGATCCAATAGTTGATACATTCCTTACAGCTATTTCACTGGCGGTAGCATCTGTTCCAGAGGGTCTCCCAGCAATTTTAACATTAACACTTGCTCTTGGAATGCAAAGAATGGCAAGAAGTAAAGCTATTGTCAGGAAACTCCTTGCTGTTGAGACCTTAGGTTCATGTAATGTCATATGCACCGATAAAACAGGGACTCTTACTAAAAATAAGATGACTGTTAGAGAAACCCGCATTACAGCTCCTGAAAGAGCATTTGAGATTTCTGCGCTTTGTAACAATGCCAGTATCAACGAAGGTGGAATTATAGGCGATCCTACCGACGGAGCCCTGTTAATTTTTGCTGAAGAAAACGGATATTCAAAATCAGATCTTGAAAAAAGATTTCCAAGAATACTTGAAATTCCACTGGACAGTGTCAGAAAAAGAATGACCACAATAAATGATTTTGGGGGAGATAAATACGCTCTGGTTAAAGGAGCTCCGGAAATTGTTTTGGAAATGTGTATGTGGATTGAAAAGGATGAAAAAGTCCAAAAACTCACCAAACAAGATAAAGAAACCATATTAAATGATTTGAATGATATGGCTGGAAAAGCACTCCGTGTTCTTGCCCTTGCCTATAAAAAGATTCCTTATGAAGAAAGTAAGTTTGATGAGCTGGATAAAGATAAAACTGAAGAAAATCTTATTTTTGTTGGTTTGGTGGGAATGATGGACCCACCAAGAAAAGAAGCTAAAGAAGCTGTTGAAACCTGTAAAAAGGCAGGTATTAGGGTAATAATGATAACAGGAGATCATAAAGATACTGCAGCAGCTATAGCTAAAGAAATTGGAATTCTTACAGATGGTAAGGTTCTCACTGGCTCACAACTTGACAAACTAACAGATAAAGAATTTGGAAGAATCGTTGAAGATGTTCAGGTTTATGCAAGGGTTTTTCCTGAACAAAAAGTTAGAATCGTAGAGGCACTGAAAGATAAAGAAAACATTACTGCCATGACTGGAGACGGTGTAAACGATGCTCCCGCCTTAAAAAGAGCTGCAATAGGTGTATCTATGGGGAGCGGTACTGATGTTGCTAAAGAGTCTTCAGATATGCTTCTTCAAGACGATAATTTCGCCACCATTGTTAAAGCTGTTAAAGAAGGACGTACCATCTTTGAAAACATTCGAAGATTTGTAAGGTTCCAGCTTTCAACAAATATAGGCGCTATACTCACCATTACTACTTCATCAATCATCGGCCTCCCTTTACCTTTCAATCCAATTCAAGTCCTATGGATAAACATTATTATGGATGGCCCACCAGCCCAATCTCTGGGCGTTGAACCTCCAGAAAAGGATGTTATGGAACGTACGCCAATAAAGGAAGAGATCATACCTCGAAAAAATCTCTATAAAATAATAATTGCCGGGGTGGTAATGACTGTAGGAACACTTGCACTTTATTTCTATGAGCTTTCTATTGGAGTTGGTGGTTTAAAGGCAACATCAGTTGCATTTACGGTATTTGTAATGTTCCAGATATTTAATGTATTTAACTGCAGGTCAGAAAGGGGTTTTTCAAACAAATTCCTGATTATAGCCATTGGAATATCCCTTATACTGCAATTATGCGTTATTTACATTCCATTCTTTGAAGGAATCTTTAGAACAACTGCACTGTCCCTAATCGACTGGATTTTGATTCTGGCAGTTTCATCTACGATTATTATAACAGATTTGCTGGCAGACAGATTAATAAAATGATGGAAAGAATTCTTTTAATCCCATAGATTTTAAATAGAGTTTAGGGCAAAAATTCCGTCAGGTTGTATTAATATGCCGGATAAAAAAAATATAATGATAATGGCAGGCACTAAAGATGCTGCCAGAATCATTGAAAAATTAAATAAACAGAAAAAATTCTATATTCTGGCTACAACCACCACCCAATACGGTTCTGATATTGCAAAGTCAGCAGGCGCCCATGAAGTTATTTCCCGCAAATTAGAAGAAAAAGAAATGATAGAACTCGTAGATAAGAAAAAAATTGAAATTCTAATTGATGCTACACACCCTTTTGCTATAAATGCAACAAAAAATGCAATAAATGCTTCAAAATTAACTGGAATTAATTATATTCGTTTTGAGAGGCCCCAAATGGAGCTTCCAGAAAGCAATCAAATTCATATAGTTTTTTCATTTGAAGAAGCTGCATTAAAAGCCAATGAATTAACTGAAGGCCGAATCCTGCACCTTGCAGGAGTTTTAACACTAAAGCCGGTGATTGAAAAAATTGATTCCTCAAGATTATTTGCAAGAGTGCTACCTTCACTGGATTCCATTAAAAAGTGTCTTGAACATGGATTAAAACAAAAAAATATAATAGCAATGCAGGGAACTTTTTCCAAAGACTTTAACAGGGCATTAATGGAAGAATATAGCGTCTCCTTGATTATTACCAAAGAAAGTGGAGAAACTGGAGGTACCATCCCTAAAATTGATGCTGCACTTGAACTTGGAATCCAAATAGTTTTAGTTACTCGTCCTGTGGTTGTAGAACTTGAAGGTGAAGAAACATTCACAGATGTTGACCAGTTATGCAATTTTATGTTAAAATAAATAATTTAATGTCTTAATTTTATTTATTTATTAATTATTATTCTAATTTCAGATCACCTATTTTTAAAACTTTATTTAATATGAAAAGTACAATTAAGACACATTTAGTAAGTGGTAATTATATTAATTAGTCTAATAAATTCTATATTGGTGATTGAAATGAAAATATTAGTAGTTTTTTATTCAAGAACAGGAAATACTCGTATAGTTGCCGAAGAAATTAGAAATGGTCTTGATTGTGATATTGAAGAAATAATTGATAAACAAAAAAGATCAGGCATTTTAGGATATTGGCGTTCTGTATACGATGCCATCAGAAAAAAAGAAACTGTTTTAGAAAAAATAAAAAATGATCCAGAAGATTTTGATCTTCTTATTATAGGAACGCCTGTGTGGAATCGGAATGTGTCTGTACCCATTAGGACATACATCACCCAGAATCACGCTAAATTTAATAAACTGGCCTTTTTCTGCACAGCTACGGGTCCTAACTTTGAAGGAGCTATAAAAGGAATAACAGAACTCAGCAACATGTCTCCAATTGCCACATTGGGCATTAGAGCAAAAGAAATCAAAGATAGGAGTTACCAATCTAAAATACAAGAATTCGTTAAAGCAGTTCAATAATAAAATCCTCAAATACTATATTCTTAAGATTACATGAATTTAAGGGTCTATTTTATTATATGATGGCTTATAAATTTACTATCATTAATAACATGAATTTAAAGATTAAAATGAAACGTGAAGATGAATTACCGGATTATGAACTGAAAAAAGTTCTTCATGAACCTTTAGCACCTTACGTATCCAGTGCATATAATATTTTAATTAATCTTGTTCAGGGTTTTGTTCTTGCCTCCATATTTTATGTAATAAGAATCCCAGAACAGTGGCCCCCTATTGTAGTATGTAATTTAATTATTTGTTTTGGACTTGTAATTGTTATCTGGTATAACTATATTACGAATAGTCAGTATCATGTAATACGTATTACAATTTTTGACGTTATTATCCCCATTGTTTTAGGTGTGTGTCAATGTGCATTGGCATTAAATATAAATCAGCCCATCTACATTTTTACCCTATTGGTAATTCCAATATTTATTATGATTGAATTTACCCATTTAAATGGGTATATCAAAAACAATGATCCCTTAGCTTTGGGAATCTTTAAAGAACACTATGAAATACTGGGATTGCAATTTGCTCAGGATATATATGATGAATTTATTAGATTCCATATATTTCACCTGAAAAAAACATTTTTAGCCATAATAATTTTATGTTTTCTAACATTATCCAACTATTTTCCTCTGAATTTAGAATTACAAACTTATATTAGCCTTATAGTTATTGGAATATTCATAATAACTGGTACTTATTTTGACCTAAACAATTTTTTTAATAATTCAGAAAAGTTAAAGAAATACGGCTATAAATGGTAAAAATTTAATCATTTAATCTTATTTTAATTTAGGCAATAATTAGAATACTCCTTTATAAAAAATGCTTAAATAGGATTACCGCACATAGAAAAATTAAATTTTATATTATTAGATTAAAGAAGCTAAAATTTTTGAAATCAGCCGTTATATATTATTCAAGAACTGGAAAATTCTGAAACAGCTAATGCACTTGCAAATAAATTTTCAGGAGATTTAATTAAAATTAAGGATTTAAATAGAAATAGAACTACTGGTTGGATAAAAGCTGCTTTAGATGCAAGAGGAGGAAAGAATACCCGAATCGCCGAATTCTTTGAATCGAAACAAATGAAATGGAAATTTCATTATAACTAATTTTTTATATATCGAGGCTGTCCCGTAATACATTTTGACGACAGAGATTTTTGATTTATTTATGGATTTGGAGGCCTTGGAAAATCCATGATTTTCGGGGGGTATCGAAAATTCCTTTGAATTTTAGAAAAATGCTAATCATTTTTCTAACTCCTGAAAATCTGTCAAAAATCATATTTTACGCATCGAAAACA
>DAVZ01000065.1 GCA_002505765.1 Methanobacterium sp. UBA176
ACCGGTTAACCTTACAGTCCCTTTTTAATTTAAACTTTTTATACCTGTTTGTTAATATCAATATTTTCATGTCTAAGTGGGGATCGAATTGAATTTAAGCGACACGTGTCAGTTGAAGAGCTTGATAAAAAGGATTAAAAGTTTGGAGAAAGACGTAAAAGCTTTCAAACACGCAGTGTTTGATGCCCCGAACACAAAGCAAGCAAACATGTAGCCGTCGAACGCGAAGTGTTCGGGCCGTTAAAATTCTCTGAATTTTTGACAGTTTTCGGCGGCTTTCAAAAACCTTTGGTTTTGAATGCCCGAAATTATGGATTTAATGGTAAAATTCGTGAAATATGACAATTTCATATTTCATCATGCTAAAAATAACCAGTGAGCTGAAAAAACATGATATTGACCTTGTATTCCTGCCACCATACTTACCTGACTTAAACCCCCATAGAAAAAACCAGTTAAGGGAATTAATCCAAAAAATACTTTATTCAATGCGCCGAATCATTATCATTTGCAAAAAGATGGATAGAAAAATTCCTGTGAAAAAGTATAAAAAAATAAACTAAACTATAATTGAACCGTACTTGGCTTTTCAAGTCAACATTTAATAGATACAAGAGAATTTACTATTTATCATTCCATGGCTTTTTTCTATGGTTATTCTAATATAATCATATCTCATCATGTCTATGGTGTATAATATCGTTTTTATGAAGAGGATGTATCTGCATTCAATTCATATTGCTTAATAGACTTTCAGTGGTCATTCAGGAAATGATGATCTGTATTGTAAAGATGAACAACAGCAAAACAAAAAATAACTATTTATTCAAGTAAATATAATAAAAAAATAAATTATCAAGGAGATATAATTATGAAATCAAGTGCATTATTGAATGTAATGATATATGTAATAAATAAGGCAGTATTCCAATTGATTGGAAGAAATTCACGGACGCTTTCCAGATTGTCGGCTAAATATATTGTGGATTATCTTCATTCTCAAAACATGGTTGATAAAGATAATTTAGACGAAGAATCGGTAAAAAGAGCGTTCATTGAAGATTTGGAGCTTTGCGATGATTTAATTTATTCTGAAAATGATGGACTGGCAGTTTTAGAGGTAAAAAATCCAGTTTTGCGTGAAAGTGTCTTGATGTTAAATAAAGAAAATATACCCATTACCGTTGCTCCATGTATTGTATATGTTTATTTAATT
Source organism: Methanobacterium sp. UBA176 (assembly GCA_002505765.1). Lineage (GTDB taxonomy): Archaea > Methanobacteriota > Methanobacteria > Methanobacteriales > Methanobacteriaceae > Methanobacterium_D. The sequence goes on from DAVZ01000065.1 coordinate 1,217, forward strand.
AATAATATACGAAATCACAAAGCATCATTTCAGAAAGTAGAATATGATAAGGAAAAGAATAATACAACATGGACATTTAAAATAATGAGCTAATATTGTTCATTTTTATTATTTTGAGTTTAAAGGTATTTGATGCTGGATATTATCTATGTTTTCGGATTCAAATCAGTTGATTTACAGGCGCATTCTTAAGAGTAATATTTTTTTACTGTCAAAACATAACTATAATGCGGCGTAAAATACTATACATCTAAACAGGACTTTTTTCAAAGATAAAAATCGAGTTGCAAAGGTATAAATCCATGATTCAGGACTTCTTTTACGCTTAAACACTATAAAAAGCTTGAAACTGTAAACTGGAGGTTAAATAAATGAAATTATTGGAAAAAATAGATTCATTATTTCCTGATGAAGGAGATATACCCAGAGAATTTGATTTTAAACCAGTTAATCAGACTGAATATCTTGTTAATGGCAAGCTGCGCCACTGGGATGGTCCAGTGCAGCAGGTCCTCTCACCAGTATGTGTTAGAACCTCGTCAGGCCTTTCACAGAAAATCATTGGAAGCCACCCTCTTTTAACAGAAAAAGAGTCATTAATTGTTCTGGACGCTGCCAGTAATGCATACGGAAATGGAATGGGGTCCTGGCCTGCAATGCATACAGAAGAAAGAATTGAACACCTTGAAGAATTCACGGGGCAGATGAAGGAAAGGAGGAGTGAGGTGGTAAATCTTTTGATGTGGGAAATCGGAAAGTCATATCCTGATTCTCTAAGCGAATTTGATAGAACAGTAGATTATATAAATGGCACTATCAATGCGCTTAAAAGTATGGATCGAGATTCATCAGGGTTTGTAATTAAAGAGGGAATAATTGGACAGATACGCCGAGCCCCTCGGGGGGTGGTTCTCTGCATGGGACCGTCTAATTATCCTTTAAATGAAACATTCACCACAGTCATTCCATCTCTCCTGATGGGGAACACAGTAGTTCTCAAACTACCAAGACCTGGAAGTTTGATCCTTTATCCTCTCCTTGAAGCATTCCAGAAGTCTTTCCCAGGAGGGGTGGTCAACACAATTTATGGTGAAGGCCGAAAAATTATAAGCCCCCTGATATCTTCAGGTAAAATTGATTCTCTTGCATATATTGGAACAAGCAAGGTAGCTAACGCATTAAAAAGGCAGCACCCTAAACTTAACAGGTTGCACTGTTCTTTTGGACTGGATGCCAAGAACGCTGCCATTATTCTAAAAGATGCAGACCTAGAACTAACCATTAAAGAATGTATTACAGGAGCACTGTCATACAATGGTCAGCGGTGCACTGCTTTGAAGATATTATTTGTCCATTCTAAAATTGTTGATTCATTTATTAAACAGCTTGCAGAAGCTATCAGTAAACTGGAAATTGGGATGCCATGGGAAAACAACGTTTTTATAACACCCATGCCAGATCCACAGAAAATAGAGTATCTAACAGAACTGGTGAAGGATGCCCAGGCTCATGGAGCAGAAATAATTAATGACGCAGGCGGCACAAAAAACAAAACATTCTTTTATCCCGCACTACTGTACCCAGTTAATTCAAAAATGAGAGTGTATAGAGAGGAGCAGTTTGGTCCTGTAATCCCAGTCATTTCCTTTAATGATATTGAAGAGCCCATAAAATATATGGTTGAATCCAACTATGGGCTGCAGGCAAGTATTTTTGGAAAAGACACCCATATAATTGCAAATCTCATAGATTCCCTGGTCAATCAGGTGGCCAGGGTTAATATCAACAGTCAGTGCCAGCGTGGCCCGGATAGTTTTCCATTTACAGGTAGAAAGGATTCGGCAGAGGGAACTCTTTCTATTTTGGATGCTCTCCGTGCATTTTCAGTAGAATCCGTTGTGGCGGCAAAGGAAACAGATGCAAACAGGGCAATAATAAAAGAGATTGTAAGAGAGAATAAATCAACCTTTCTTTCCACAGATTTTATCCTGTAAGGCTAAATTATGTTAACTGGAACGTCAATGGTCCTGAACAGGATTGCTCCTGTTGAAGAAAATCCCCTGAAACTGGAAGACCGGCCTGTTCCCCAGCCAGGTTCAAAACAGATCCTGATAAAAGTATCGGCCTGTGGCATCTGTCACAGCGAACTTGATGAGATTGAGGGAAGGCTCACACCCAGGCTACCGGTGGTTCCAGGACATGAAATTATTGGAAGAGTGGTAAAATCAGGGGCAAATGCAGGCAGGTTTAAACTGGGTGACCGTGTGGGGGTGGCCTGGATAAATTCAGCCTGCGGGAAATGTTATTTTTGCATGAATGGAAATGAAAACTTATGTGCAAAATTTAAAGCTACTGGCTGTGATGTGGATGGAGGGTACGGCGAATATACTGTTGTTTTAGAAGATTTTGCTTATAAGATTCCAGAAAGATTCACAGACACCCGGGCAGCCCCCCTTATGTGTGCCGGGGCAATAGGGTACAGGGCTTTAAAGTTAACAGGTCTAAAAAACGGTGAAAACATGGGGCTTTATGGGTTTGGTGCTTCGGCACATATCGTTATTCAGATGATAAAACATAGATATCCTGATAGCAATGTTTTTGTCTTCACCAAAAACAGGGACGATCTTCCAGGTCGACTGGCAAGAAAAATGGGTGCAGACTGGACAGGAGCAACAGGAGATACTCCACCAGAAAAACTGCACCGTGTAATTGATACCACTCCTGTAGGGATGCCGGTACAGGAGGCTTTAAGAAATTTAGAGAAGGGAGGAAGACTGGTGATAAATCTAATTCGTAAGGAAACACCAATTCCTGAGTTAGATTATACAGAGCATCTCTGGTATGAAAAAGAAATAAAGAGTGTGACCAATATCACAAGGAATGATGTGGAAGAGTTTCTTTCTTTAGCCAGTGAAATTCCCATTACATCAAAAATCAGAGAATTCAGGCTGGAAGAGGCGAACCATGCTCTAAACTTATTAAAGATGGGAAAATATCAGGGGGCAGGGGTTTTAAAAATATAATAAATCAATTTCTCTATTTAAGTGGGAACTATGGGTGGTGGGCTGATGATTATTAAGCAAAAATGGTATACACTGAAAGTTAAAGAGACATTGCAAACCCTTAAAACAGGGTATGATGGATTAAGTAAAGAGGAAGCTGAAAATCGACTTGCTAAATTCGGAAGGAATGAACTGGAAGAAAAGGATAGGAAATCACCTTTTATTTTATTATTGAAGCAATTTACAAGCTTTCTGGAACTCCTATTGATTGCTGCTGCTATTATTTCTTTAATAATGGGGGACTATGTACAGGCCATCGTTATAATTGCAGTTATCATTATGGCAGGTGTCATTGGCTTTATTCAGGAGTATCGGGCAGAGAAGGAAATGGAAGCTTTAAAAAAGATGGCTGCCCCTATAACATCTGTAATACGTGATAATGAGGAACAGGAAATACAAACAGGTGAGATAGTAATAGGTGATATCATTTTACTTAGAACCGGTACCAGAATCCCTGCAGATGCACGACTTATAGAGGCTATAAACTTACAGGTCGATGAATCACCACTGAGTGGTGAATCTGTCCCGGTTGAGAAGACCATTGAAGCTCTTCAAGTTATGGAATTACCTGTAGGTGATAGAAAAAATATGGTGTTCATGGGTACCAGTAATAGCTATGGCCGTGGAAAAGCAGTGGTAGTGGCTACAGGTATGGACACAGAATTTGGCATGATTGCAAGCATGCTCCAGGAAGCTGAGGAAAAGGAAACACCCCTGCAGGTTAGCCTGAACAGGACTGAAAGGGAGATAGGAATATTAGCCCTTGCTATCAGCATCGTTATTGCAGTTTTTGGAGTTACCAGAGGATATGGAATTATTGAAATGTTCACATGGGGAGTGGCCATGGCAGTGGCAATTATACCAGAAGCTCTGTATGCAGTGATGACAATAACACTTGCTCTTGGCGTTCGCAGAATGGTGAAACGCCATGCCCTTATCAGGAAGCTCAAAGCTGTTGAGACTTTAGGATGTGCCTCGGTTATCTGTTCAGATAAAACAGGGACCCTGACCAGAAATGAAATGACTGTACGTAAATTATGGGTCAATGGCCAGACTATCGATGTTACTGGGGTGGGTTACAGGCCAGAAGGTGAATTTTATGTTAATGACAGGATCTTAGACCCTCAAAATGATACCCATCTTCAAACACTGCTAAGGATAAGTGTCCTGTGTAATGACACTCATCTATCAGGTACCGATGGCTTATGGCAGATCAAGGGAGATCCCACAGAAGGAGCACTGGTAGTAACTGCAGCTAAAGCAGGACTATGGCAGGACACGCTCAATAATCAATACCCCCGGGTGGATGAAATTCCATTCTCCTCAGAAAGTAAGAGGATGACCACAATCCACAAATTATCCCGGGGCAGGATTGCATACAGTAAAGGGGCTCCAGAAGTGATTCTAAATATTTGCACCCATATATACTCAAATGGTCAGGAAAAAGAATTAACTAATAAGAATAGGGAGCATATATTGGAGATAGCTCTCCAATGGGCAGGTACAGCACTAAGGGTATTGGGAATGGCATATAAATCATTACCTGATGTTTCTTCTACTACGGATGCTGAGCATAAAATGGTCTTCACCGGTCTTGCAGGGATGATTGATCCACCCAGAGAAGAGGTCAGGGAAGCTATTCAAACATGTGAAAATGCAGGTATAAAGCCAGTTATGGCCACAGGAGACCACAAGGTAACTGCAGTAGCTGTTGCCAGGGAACTGGGTTTACTTAAGGAAGGTGCAGCTCTTAGTGGTGCAGAACTGGATGGAATGAGTGATGATGAGTTTGAAAAGACCGTAGAACAGGTTGAAGTATATGCCAGAGTATCACCATCTCATAAGATGAGGATTGTGGATGCCTTTTCTAAGAAGGGATATGTGGTAGCCATGACCGGGGATGGCGTAAATGATGCTCCTGCCCTAAAAAAAGCAGATATTGGGGTGGCCATGGGTATAACTGGTACAGACGTAAGTAAGGAAGCTGCAGATATGATACTTACTGACGATAACTTTGTCTCCATAGTTTCTGCAGTTGAAGAAGGTAGAAGTATTTTTGCTAATATAAGAAAGTATCTTGTATATCTGCTAAGTGGCAATACAGGGGCAGTAATAGCAATGTTAACAGCTATTCTTGTTGGTCTGCCTTTACCCCTTACAGCAGTCCAGATCATATTCATAAACCTGCTTATGGACGGGTTACCTGCAGTGGCATTAGGCACAGAGCCCCCAGAACAGGATTTTATGAATAAACCGCCCCGTAACCTAAAAGAAGGAATAATCAATCGCCATGCATTATGGTATATGGTTGCTGTTGGATTGTGGATTGGAGGAGCGACATTACTGGTGTTTATCTGGGTACTGGATAATGGTGGTGAATTGCAAAAAGCCATGACAATATTTTTTGCCACCATGATTTCCCTTAGACTGTGCAATGCATTTAACTGCCGTTCAGCAAGCAACTCTCTATTTAAACTGGGATTATTCACCAATAAAGAGGTGATATACGCTGCAGCAAGTTCATTTTTACTGATGATAGCAGCAATTTATGTGCCATTCCTCCAGGTTGCCTTTAAAACAGTTCCCCTAACCCTTTCAGACTGGATGATAATTATACCTGTTGCATTGACAGTTTTAATTGCAGTTGAAATTGCAAAATTTACCATGCCCTTACTTAAAAATAGATCAAAAAACCCGAATTGATGTTTAAAGGTTTTCTATGTTATATGACCTCAAGATATCCAGATTTCATGCCCTGTCCTGTTTCAACTATACATACAGGAGTTTAAAACAGGATAAAGCATTTTTCACTGTTTGTAAATCCAGCAAAAACATGAGGTTAAATGCAAAATGATAGAGTAACATACCTATATTTTAAGAATGAATACTTTTTTCGGCCTTTAATTCATCGATAATTTAAAAAATCATTCAGCTTCAACAATATTTACAGATCAAATTCACCTGCTCCAAAACAGTATCAACAGCTTTTTTCCTGTTTATCTGGAGGATAATCATAAGCCCTTAAATCCTTTTAACTGCTACTCTCAATTTTTCCTGAACATTCTCTCAGACTAAACATTTCTGTATTTACATTGTTGAATCACCAGATTCCTGGCAATAATCTGTTTCTTACCTCATTTGTATATTCTTTATATCCTTCTAATTCTCTCTGCAGGGTTTCATCTTCAAGGTAGGTTCTTATAACAAGCAAAAACACTGCAATTACCGCTGGAATTAATCCCCAGAATGAACCAAGGACGAGTGGTGTAGCAGTTATAAAAAGTATCCCTCCAAAGTATCCAGGATGTCTAACATACTGATATGGGCCGCTTTTACAAACTGTTTGCCTCCTATCCTTCTGGATACGAACAACAGATGAAAAGAATTTGTTCACCTTTTTTGCCCATAATGTGATTATCTGTCCAATCGTATACATCACGATCCCTATGATGATTATAAAAATAGGGATCCGTGGTTCCCAGGTAAAACGCCCTCCATCCAGGACTGATATTATAAGAATCGCCAAAAAAACTGGTACATAAACAATGAGAAAGATTTTATCCCATCTCTTCATACCTTCTCCAGGTTTTAACCTTTCCTGTATTAATTCAGGAGGTAGTAAGAAATAGGAGAGCAATATAAAAATAATGTTCAATCCATTGTACGCCCATCCCTGCCAGTAATCAATGCGTCCTGCACCAATGAAGGTTATAGCAATCATTAATGCAAGGAAAGAAATGGTAAAAAGTAACTTTCCTTCTACTTTTCCAAGCTTACTTACCTGATTGGTCATAATAATCCTCTAACATTACCTAACACATGCAAACACCATGAGAGGATATTTACCTTTTCCCATAATAAAACGGTCATACAGATGTTCCATTTTCATTTGTTTTACTTCAAATCCTGCCTCTTTTAAAAGATCAAGCCATGTCTTCAAATTGAAAATGCCTAATGTATGGCGTTCGGTGTGAATTCTCAGTTTACTCTTTTGACGGATTAAATAGATAAGTGTTGCTTCATAGGTTGTCAGGGCAGGGTTTGGAATATAGTTATTTTCAAAAATTGTGATTTCTATGTCTCCTTTAGAACCAGTATAAACAAAATTATTCTCTGTGAATTCTTCTTTGATATTAGCTACAATTAAGAGTACACCGCCTGGTTTCAGGTGGTTGTATGCTGTAATAATTGTACTTTTGAGGTCTTCTACCGTGGTCATATAACCTATAGAATCTGGAATAGCAACTGCATCAAAACATTCACCTAATTTCACTGTTCTCATATCACCATGGACATATGTCACTTCCAGATTGCAATTTCTTGCAATTTCAAGCATACCGGGACTCAGGTCCACCCCCGTTACCTTAAAATGTTTTTTAAAGGTGTAATCATTGCCACCTGCACCACAACCAAAATGAAGCAAGGTTTTTGTTTTGGATTTTGAATGTTCTTTGATTACCCTGCTAAATATCTCTGTCTCTTCTACATATTCCTCAGGTGGAGCAATAATTGGATCAGTCCATGCAAGCTCATTGTATGCTTGCCATTTATGTTTTTTCATATTTAATTCCTCAGTTGAATTTGGGGAAATCTTTGATTTTCCTTTTATCAGCTGTTTAGGCGATAATGCGAACAAAGGGGTGTTTATTTCCCAAATATAACCAGAACAACTGGCCATATAACCAACAACGACCAGGCAATTTTATTCCAAAGAAATATCTTCCTGCCGTCAAATGGTGTAAAAGGAAATATCGGAATCAAATTAAATAGAGCAAGTGCAAAGTTCACCCAAAACCCGACCATTCCCAAAGTTACAGGCCACCCGGTATTTGCCAGGTAGGATAGAGCTAAAAAGCAGGAAGCCAGTACCAGGCTGATAACAGGGCCAACGCTGTAGATTAAACCCATTTCTTTGATCTTCTTGTTATATGGCCAGTCAGTCTGCTTGATGAAAGTTGAGCCATAAGATGGATAACCACCTATGCCTAATAAAGCTAATAAAACACTGAAGACCAGTCCTGATTCCCAGACCTTAAATACAGTCTTAAGACCAAGAGAATGGGCAACGAGCTTATGTGAAAGTTCATGAGTAAAAATACTCGCTCCCACAACACCCAAAACAAGGGGAATGGAACCGAGTAATGGATCATCAAGCCTGGTGACTGACACCAAGACAATGAGACTAAAGACGAGCCAGGCAATAAGAAAATGCCACCCCTCTACGACCTCTCTCACCATCTGTCTCTCTTGGACTGTTTTTCTTAGGATAAAAGTTCCTGGCTCAAAGTGGTAGCCAATAGCCAGCCACAGAAAAAGGATTTTCCAGCCAAACACTCTGAATTGTTCATTGAATTCAAATGGGATAAAACCCCTGTGCAAAGCCATATTCCACGACGATGAATTGAAGCGGTCTACTATATAATAGAGCGTTTTACATTTTGCCTCCTGGAAATGGGAGAGAGCTGCATCCAGCAGCATTTTGCCGATCCCTCTGCCTTGAACATTACGGTCGACAAAAATCCCGTCCACACTACCTATCTTTTCTCCAGCGAGGGTGGAAATCCCTGGAATAACACATCCTACAATTCTCTCCCCGTAAACAGCAACCAGAGCATCGGTTTTAGATGGTTTGTAAGTCAGATAATAGAAATAATATCGCTCGAATATACTCAGTGTTTTAGCGACTTTCCAGACTCCCTCATCCTCACCAGGCTGAATTTTTCGAACAACAATTTTTTGATCCATTTTACTCCTATAGTAAGATGTCACTTAATGTTTTGCGATAAAAGAAGTCGCCGAAGTATTAATTCTCTGACAACCACTCTGGCAATGGTTTTCGCTGCACTATGTAGACTCGATGTGCTAAAATTCCCTCAAGAAACGCTGCGATTAACTGTAAAGGAATAACCAGAGTGTAAAATAGAGTTAGCCCCTCCCTTATTGCTAATACTATGTCTCCACCAAAGAATAAATTTATCCCTATGTTTACCCCACCTGTGGCTGCAACTATGAAAGCGCCCACTTCAAAGGGAACCACTGGAATAGCAATAGGCAGTCTTTGCGGCTCTTTTGCCACAACTAAAACTACAAGAAGTCCCATCAATGCCAACCACAGAAATGGGGGGATGATTAAAAGTCCACTAACTGTAGCCCACAAAACTGCTCCTCCAAGCAAGTTTAAAACAAAAATGAACAAAACAGCTTTGAAAGCGCCTTGAGGTTTCTCCAAGATTTCAAAAATGATTTTTACAACCGGTTTTCTAAGTTTATCAAGTTTTACTCCGAATTTCAATGCTTTGTCTTTATTGATGGCTAAAAACATTAGCCCAGCCACAGCCCCAGCTAAAAATGCAGCTGTTAGAGCTAATACCAGTTCCCATCTGTTAATTAAGATTTGGAAAGCTAACATATTTTACTCCTATCGAGCATTTCACCTATCCGTTGCTATGTGCAGTTTTTAATGGCGTATAGCCGCTGTTAGGCGAATTGCCTAAACCCAATTCAATCTTTTCTGAATATCATATCTTCTGTAAAAGCATAATCCCTAATATACTGATAAGAGCCAACACTATAAAAATAGATTCATAGACCCAAATTTGAGAGGCCTTAGTAATATTTTCAATATCTTTATTCTAAATACATCCAACCAGCGATTGCATCAACCAAGCTTTTAAATCCGAATGAGAGCCAAAACAGGAGATAAATGTTTTGCTGAACCGCTAAAACTATAATTGCTTTAGTAAAAATATGGATGGGAAGGGTTGCCGCTCTTTCTACGATTCCTATTGGTATCATTAGAAGCAATTAGGAGTAATCTTCAATACTTCCCTCTCTTTTTCAGGGATAGATACTGGACGAATTGTGTAATAACCAATCTGACCTAATGATAACTAACCCAAGAATCAGGGCTTCAACTGCGCCAAATCCAACCCCAAAAGTCAAAATATCCACCCAACTTGCTCGATATAATATCGAATTTTTGGGACAAATGCCAAAGCAATTCCACATTCAAAAATTCCTGTTAAAAGTCCAATATAACTCCAGGAAATAGGACCTGATAGTTTCACTGGTAATTTACTTTTCAGGAAATTAAGGATTGGTTTATTAGTAGGAACTGCCCACGCTATTTTTAGAACCACTGAAATAGTCCAGGTTAAACCCTCCAGCAGCAATACCGACCATGTAGCACCTAATCTTATAATCCATAGTGCTGACGCTACTGCTACGCCAACCATTCCTATACCAGTAATGAAAAGAGAGGAGATATTTTCATATGATTTTTCTCACTGTCCTTCTACTTTTAAAGATGGCAATTTCACATAAACGGTTTGCAGATAAAAGAAATCCCGACTTGTCGGGATTTTGAGGAATCTTTGATTCTCTTTTTGCGCCATTTACCATAGCGCCGTGGAGCAGTATGAGGGGATATCCCTTCCCATTCTTCTGCAAAAAATTAAATCTTCAGCGTTCATAATCTCATTTCAACAAAAATGCTTCTGGTAACTTTCATCAACCCCTTCATATCTCTCTCGTATTGATGTAATCTCGATGACCCCAGCGACATCGTATGGGACGCCACCCGGTCCCAGCATTTCTTCATAATTGAGCGTCCCCGAGACCTCCACGCGTATACCAGTACTATAAAATTTATATTCTTTATCGTGTTCAAAAAGATTCTTCAATCCATAGTACTTACCGTCATCCCCTTTGATACCAATGGCGCATTCCATAGTGTGCGGGCCAGGTCCCTTTTTGGGCAGGCAGGCAATCTCGCCGGAGACTGTAATTGGCTCTGAAGAGGGAGGTGTCTGTGGTGGTGATAATTTTTGCTGGTTCGAGGCAAAAGCAAGATATGCACCGGCGCTGATAAGAATGATCATCGCTGCGATTATCCAGAGAATTTTTTTGTTCATAATTTTTTTCTACCCCTGTGCTATTGTTTTTCAGCTATGACGAGCATCTCAAAATCCTCGGTTGTGAGTTTGTCATTTCTTGAAAACTCCCCTATTTTCGCCCCGTGGATGTCGATTTTTTTATAACCCAGCGTTTTTAACATCCATGTAATCTCGCATGGCACGTAATATCTTTCATTACATTCCAGTTCTTTCACATTCCCGCTATCATCTACTACTGTGGTTATATTATAATCACGAAATGTCATCAAATCGAAATGAGTGTTTTTGCAGGTTGTATGGCCTTCCTGAACATCAGCAGCATGAAATTCATTAATGGAATGATAAAGAGGGAATAATCCGTTTAAAGTTGTAAAAATAAATTTTGCTTTGTTTTTTAATGCCCTGGTAACATTTTTCAAAATCTCAAAATTCATTTCATCTGTTTCCATCAAAGGGAAAGCGCCTTCGCAAAGCATTATCGCAACATCGAATTCTTTTTTAAAAGGCAGTTTCATGGCATCAAGTTTACGAAAATCGATTTTCAGGTTATGTGATTTCGCCTTTTTCTTAGCTCTTTTAAGTTGTGATTCGGACAAATCAATTCCCGTCATGTTATATCCTCTCTTCGTCAGTTCGATAGAATGCCTGCCAGTGCCGCAGCCGATATCTATGATTTTAAGCGACCTGTCATAGTTAATTTCTTTTTCTATGAAATCGCATTCGCCAGCAGTACCTTGTGTGAAGCTTTCTTCGTCATACTTTCTGCCATAATTTTCAAATAATGTTTCGTACCATTGTTTATTGTTCATATGTGTCCGCCATCTATGTGTTTTCCTATTTCAACCTCTTAGCCGGATTTCATTATTGCATAATCCTTTTCATATCTTTCCGACAGGCATTATGTATAATGGATCTTCATTGTCTGGCATGTTCAGGATTCTTTTTACTTCATCATCTCTAAAAGCTCCAACAACTACTGTGCCCAGATTCAGGGAAACTGCCTGTAAATAAACATTTTGAGCAGCATGCCCAGTTTCCATATGCACGTATCTTATACCTCTTTCACCATATCTCTGGGTTGTCTGTTCATAAATTGCAGAGATGACAATAACTATGCTTCCATCTCTAACCCAGGCTTGTCCATGAGCTGCTGCAGCCAGTTCATCTCTTCTATCCCCTTCCCTGACTTTCACAAGTTCATGTTCATCAGGGCTGTATTTATAAACACCTTCAGCAATTCCCTCCACATTACCAATTACCACATATACCTCAAGTGGGTAAGTAGCACCTGCAGATGGCGCTGTTCTACCATTCCGGGCAGGAGCAGTAATCCCCTGTGCAGCCCACAGGAGTTGAGAGACTTCAGCAAGTGTTAGTGCCACTTCTTCGTACTCCCTGATAGATCTTCTCTCAAGCAAAGTCTCTTCGATTGAGATGTTACTTTCATATACTGGTTCAGGTAGTTTTATTTTTTCATTTATGGGAATTTCAGGCTCAAGTTCATCTACCTCTGGTTGTAGCAATATATAAACAGCACCTGCGCCCACGAATATCAGTGCCACTACAATTGCTATAAGTATCTTTTTCATACCATTACCTCATTTATGTTTGGAACATACCTGAAGTTGCCTGAAGGGGAATTATTAGGCAAAGTCAGACACTCTCCAGGTGAAGTGCCCATACTTATTTTATTTCTCATTTCAAATAAACATTCCCTCTTTCCCTGTATTTCAGTCTACAGGGTTTAATCAGTTCAATACTATATTACTCATTCTACTTTGCACACTGAGCTTTTTCAGTTTACTGAAACAGACCTTTTCCTCAAAACTGTATAATACTATAGTGTTGTGCCAACTTAGTCATGTCACATAGTACTTCCCACACTTTTCTGTGTTTGATGTTATATTTACTTATTCAACCTCTATTCTGAATCTTCCTCTCCTTCTAAAAGCCAATAATATCCCTGTAGTTATTTTAATTTTCCACCAAACTCGCATGGGACATAAAAACCCTGAAACTTTGTTTCCTTAAGTAATTCACGATCCTGAATACAGATAAAGGAAAGAATATCTTCACCAGCCTCTTTATAAAGTATTTTCAATAGGGATATTTGAGGGAACAATCCGGCAATCTTTCACTTGAATCAACAACCGGAATGGTTTTAAGCTAAGAAGTTGTAGGGGAAAGGTAGAGTGACGATTGAAGGGAACTTTCAAATCCTCCGGCATTATATATGTTGATGCACACGCATAATAGCCTGCATAACCAGCAGTATAACCACCGAACCATCAAAGCTGCTATTTTTTTGCCCATAACACTCCTCTTCCTTGCTATCTTGATCTATGTATGATGTATGGCTACCATTTCTTAAAAAAGATTTTCAGTTTTTTACGGTACTGTCAAGTTGTTGGGTGTTGAACAACCTCTGAACAAACACTGTTCTAGCAATCCATCTCTATAGCGAAAATGATTACCTTTCATTGCGTTAAGTTTTCATTTGCACTGATTTTTTTTAAATATAAATACAATTAAAGGGGTGGTTTCAAATTTAAAAAGCGAATACAGAATTTTTGATAGCTATACTTTTTGCAACACCCGGTAACTTTACAGTCCTAAAAAAGGAAAAAAATTATAATGATCATAGATAAATAAGACATATTACTTCATGATTACACAAAAAAGGAGCCTGGAAAGTGAAAGCTGTTGAAGATTGGCACAGGATAAATGTTGAAGATACCTTAGAAACTCTGCATACAGAAAGAAATGGTCTTCTGGAAGAGGATGCAGAGCAGAGATTGAAAGATTTTGGGCCTAATGAGCTGGTGAAGAAGAAAAGGGTAACAGCTCCTGAACTATTTCTCAAACAATTCAATAGTTTCCTGATCTTTGTGCTGTTTGGTGCAGCAGCAATATCAGGAATCGCAGGAAAGATGTTTCATCTTAAGGTTATTTTGCTCATCATTCTCTTTATCGCTATTTTGGGATTTGTTCAAGAATACAAAGCAGAAAAAGCAATGCAGGCTTTGAAGGGGATGATACGCGAAGAAAGTGTTGTGCTTCGAGGGGGTAGACCAAAAAAGACACCTGTAAAGGATATAGTCAAGGGAGATGTAGTGATTCTTGAAGCTGGAGACAACGTTCCTGCAGATGCCAAGGTTATAGAATCCATCAGCCTGAAGCTTGATGAATCTGCACTTACAGGAGAATCTGTATCAATAGATAAAAAGCAGGGAGATTTAATATTTGCCGGCACCCATCTGGTGCATGGCCGGTGCAGGGCAGTGGTCTTTGCAACAGGGATGGATCGAGAGATCGGAAGGATTGCAGGAATGATTTTGGAGGAGGAAGAGAAAACACCCCTTCAGATAAGGGTAAACAGACTTGCAAAAATACTTGCTATTGCAGTTGTTGTAATTTGTGCTCTAATCTTTTTTATCGGTATAGTTAAAGGTGCTCCTATCCTCCTTATACTTATCACTGCACTTGCACTCTCTGTTGCCGGAGTTCCGGAGGGTTTACCACTTGCCCTGGCTTTAACACTGGCAATAAGCATGCACAGGATGGCAAAACACCACAGTATCGTGCGAAAGATGTCTGCAGTAGAGACGCTTGGTTCTACAACAGTTATCTGTACAGATAAAACTGGAACTCTTACCAAAAATGAAATGACGGTAGAGCGAATATTTACCGATGAAACTGTGGTTAAAGTTACAGGGGATGGATATGCACCGGATGGTATATTCACTGTGGAGGGAAGTAAAATCGACCCCCAGAAAAACGAAGCATTATTGCTTCTACTTAAAGGTGCAGTGCTGTGTAATAACGCTCACCTTGAGAAAAGAAGAACATGGGATATTATAGGGGACCCCACTGAGGGAGCGCTACTTGTGATGGCTGCAAAAGCCGGACTACAAAAGGGCATGCTCGAGGAAGCAAGTCCAAGAATTGAAGAACTGATCTTCACCACTGAAAGAAAGATGATGACCACAATTCATCAGAAAGATGAAGAGATAATTGCATTTTCGAAGGGAGCTCCTGAAATCATTTTAAGTCTTTGTGGATACATTCAAAAGCAGGGAAAGGTCTTAAAGATCCATGGAGATGATGTAGAGAAAATATTAGAAATGAACAGGTCATTTGCGGATGATGCCCTCAGAGTGCTTGCAGTTGCCTATAAAAAGGGCCCATTGATAGGGGATGTTGAAGATGACCTGGTATTTATAGGTCTTGTGGGCATGATGGATCCACCAAGAGCAGAGGCAGAGGAAGCAGTGAAGCAGTGTAAACATGCAGGTATAAGGGCTGTAATGATAACCGGAGATAATGAACATACTGCATCCTCAATAGGGAAAAAGATTGGGCTTGTGAGAGAAAAACCTATCCTCTCGATGACAGGTGAAGCTGTGGATAAGTTAAGTGATGAAGAACTTGTAAATATCGTTGAAAACGTTGATATCTATTCCAGAACATATCCTGAACATAAACTGAGAATTGTGAGGGCATTAAAACAAAGGGGTGAAGTGGTTGCAATGACCGGTGATGGTGTAAACGATGCACCGGCACTGAAAAATGCAGATATAGGAATTGCAATGGGAATAAAAGGGACAGATGTTTCAAAAGGAGCATCAGACATAGTGTTAACAGATGATAATTTTGCAACGATTGTTGAGGCTATAAAGGATGGAAGGACCATCTATGAGAACATAAGAAAGTTCACATCCCTCATGATCTCTGTAAACTTTACACAGGTTCTTGTAATCCTTCTGGGTATCCTGATTTTTGGCTTCGAACTCCTGCCACTTGTTGCACTCCAGATCCTGCTTTTAAATGCAGCAATGGCTGAACTTCCATCTGTAACACTTGGAATTGACCCTGCAAGGACTGATGTTATGAATAAACCGCCGAGAGATCCAAAGGAGAAATTATTAACAAAGAAACTGTGGGCTGTGATTTTTTCCATTGCTCTTTACATGTCCATTGCATGTCTCCTTGTTTTCTGGATTCACCTGCCCGACCTTACAGAGGCAAGAACAATGGTTTTAACCACACTCACCGGATTTATAATATTCAACACATTCAACTTCATATCCATCCAGGACTCAATTTTTAAGGTCGGGATTTTTAAAAACAGGTGGTTATTTGCTGCAATAGGTGGGACACTCATGATACTTACTTCAGTAATTTATATACCATTGATGCAGGTGATATTTGAAACAACAACATTAAAATTGGACGATTTAGTAATAGCTGTTTTGGTTTCTTCAACAATTCTAATTATAGCAGAAATTGCAAAGTTCACCTACAGGGCCATAGCAAGTGAATAAAAAGTGATAAGTGAATATACTATCATAATTGCCTCTAAAACTGGCTGCCGGGTAAACTATGGCGTTCTGGGCAGGGCATCACCCATGTGCACAATTCCAGCAACCATGGAGACTTCCACCACAAAGGCCATTCCCCTACCGGGTTTATTCAATTCTCCTGCAACTACCACAGCTTCAAGCACCTTCTCAGTATATGTCTTCTTTATAAGAATCATTATTATCTCTTTTTCGGGTTCTATCGGGGTGCCAAAAAATTTGCTGTGTTCATGTATTCCAGCCCCTCTACCATGAAATATGGTACCTCCTTCTGAACCTGCCTCTCTTGCAGCTTCCATTACAGAACTTGCACGACCTGTTTCAACAACTGCCATGATTAACTGGAACTCATCCTTATCATTCACTTTTCCTCCTCCTGTTAAATATAATGCCTAAAAATAACATGAAGATAATGGGAGACATTGCAATCAAACCCACAGTTCCAAGCCCCAGAATTCCAGATCCTTCACCCCATAAGCCAGTGGCCATTCCAATCATCATTGGCAGGGCAAATGTTATTGCAACAGGTCCAACAGCCACCGCACCAGCATCATATGCTATTGGAACAAATTCTTTTGGAGCAGCGCATGTTAAGATAAGTATGAGAATGTATCCGGGTATTAAAATATACGCAAGAGATAATTCGTTGAAAATCCGCAGTGTCCCTAATACCATAGCGAAACCAACGCCAATTGCGATGGTGGGAACAATAAGAATTTTTTTTATGTAACCTGAAGATACTTCCTCTATTTCATAGGCAAGAATGTTAACTGCGGGCTCTGCAAAAACGCAGATAATTCCAAATATAAATGTGAACACAATAACTTCTGTTATATTACCTCTTGAGAGAAATTCACCGATCATCTCGCCAAAGGGTATTAAACTTATCTTCGCACCAAAAAGGAAAAAGAAAAATCCAAAAATTGTCATTAAAACGCCTGTGAGCATTCTTTTGATGTCAGAAGGCGTTTTTTTCAGTATGATGATTTGGAAGAAGAGTATTAATCCTAGGACAGGTAATATAGCAATTATTACATCAATGAAAACAGGGAACATCTCCTCGATCATATTGTTCCCCCTATAATGCCCCATATTAAGATTATAATTATTGGCCCGATGGAAGCTATGGCCAGGGTGCCAAAACCTGACTTAAGCCGATTCCTCCCTCCAAGAACTGACACCATTCCTAAACCTACCGTTATTAAAAATGGTATGGTCATTGGACCAGTAGTAACAGCACTCATATCAAATGCTTTGACCAGAAAAGCCTCTGAAGATGCAAAAATCAATATTAAACAGATCAAATAACCTGAAATTAAGATATAATTAATATTAACATCAAATGTTGCTCTGATTAAGGCAATAAGTGCAAATATGCCAAGACCAAGTGCGGTGATGAGGATAAGTTTGATGGTGATAACGCCAGGTATTATATTTTCAATCAAAAACGCCAGCAACCTTACATCAGGCTCAGCTAAAGTAAGCACCACCCCTAAAAGAAATCCGAATATTAATATCAAAGTTATATCACGCTTCTCTACCAGTGAAGCCCCCACCCTTTCACCTATAGGTAGAAGTCCGAGTTTTGCGCCCTGGATAAACAGCACAAAACCAAACACTGCAAAAACAAGGCCGGTAACTATTGAGATAAACTCTGAAAGAGGCATTCTAATAAAATATATCTGGAAAAGAAATATTAACACTATTGCAGGTGAAAGGGATTTTACAGTAGACTTAAATTCTTTCTTGAAATCAGTTAATCCCATTTCAAACACCTCTTTTTTTTTAAATCCCTTTTTTTTAAACCTCATTAAAATACTTATTTATCCTTAGAACTTGGGTATAATAAAACTTATTCAGTTCCCTTAGATTTTTTCACAAAAAAAAATGTTTGATTTTATTTTCATGTGTTTAGAGGAGTATTTGTTGTCTTATTTTTTAAATATGTTTTTTATATTAGATTATTGGGTTAATAGGCCTTATAAACCACTATATTTAAATATTAGTGCTTATATAATCCATATTTGGAGATTAAATCATTGAACCAGCTGAAGCACCTATATAATGTTTACCTGAACTAATAGTTCTATAATTATTATCACACCAGTTTTCTTTAATTCCTGTAGTAAAAAAAGATATTTCCTCCAGAAACAAATATGTAGTCATTTTTTTTGCAATTTATTTGAAATTTCCACTTTTTTTGCTCTAGAAACCTCCAGTTCATCAACTATCAATCCGAGTTTTTTAAAGTGCTTTTCTATCAGCCCCCACATAAAATTTACTTTTTCTGGATTACCGGCAGTAGGAATAATGGTAACAATTTTTTTTATTTGATTTATTCATTGTAAAACCAGGAAATAGTCTGGATATATCTGCAAATGAGGATGATAAAAATATTTTTTTTGTTTTTCTCTCTTTCATAAATTTTAATATTGTAATTTACAGTTTATACATTTTCTCTTCTCTTTTATAAACTTATAGAGGGATTAATTGTTTTTTCCCCTATGAAAATTCATTTAAAATCCTATCATTCCTCATTCTTCGATTGAAAAATATTTTTTGATTTACATATAAAGAACTATAGCGAAGTCATAGATATTACTTTTTTAGGGTTTCCCGTTTGTTTTTTGCTCTAAAATATAATATAAGCCTATAATAATATTATTATGGTGAAATGACAGAAAAGCAATGGGTTATTAAACAAAATAAAAAATTGAAAGCTATACAAACCAAATACATGGAATCGAAGACGTATAAACTCCGTGTTTGTGCTAGATAAACATAGAGAGAAGAGATTTTCTAATTATAATCGAAGACATATAAACTCCGTGTTTGTGCTAGATAAACATAGAGAGAAGAGATTTTCTAATTATAATCGAAGACGTATAAACTCCGTGTTTGTGCTAGATAAACATAGAGAGAAGAGATTTTCTAATTATAATCGAAGACGTATAAACTCCGTGTTTGTGCCTAAAAACAAAGCTTTAGGAAATGATTGGCATTTTATGCCCAAAAAATCGAAGCAAGTAAAAAATAAAGAATTTTGTTGTTCAGGAAAATCGTTTCCTTCAACATCAAAATCATGGATTTTTGTCAGTTTATAGGGCTTTCTCCTCTAGAAATAGTGTAGACGGACCCGCCGGGATTTGAACCCGGGACCCTCAGATTAGGAGTCTGATGCCCTGTCCTGGCTAGGCTACGGGCCCATTTGTGATAAATAATTGATTTAAATGATTAGTAAGCATGCGGTTTTTGGAATTTTTAATTAGTATTGATTTGGATTTAAAAAAATAACATGATTGCATTTTGGATTTCTTTTTGCGAGCAATTTAGGGATTCTTTTAGGTTCCTTCATTTTGGTAAAGTTTTGGTTAGAAGCTGTTTGATAACATTTTTTTTTAATAAATGGGTTTGATTAGGGGGCTCTTCTTACTGGGATATCTGTTTTTTAGCGCACGAAAATTCTTTCAGAATTTTTGAGCTGTTGAGCGGACCCGCCGGGATTTGAACCCGGGACCTTCGGATTAGAAGTCCGACGCCCTATCCAACTAGGCTACGGGCCCTTATGAGTTTAAAATTGGTAAATAATACATTGTTTATTATGGTATATAAACACACTGTTAATACAAATTAAAAAAAATTGTAAGATGAATCCCTTTACATGTAAGCGGGGGATTCTGTTTCTCCTTGAACAGTTTGAGCCAGTTCTTTAAGTCTTGACTCAATATCTTCTGCTTCTTTTATTAGCGGTTCTGCATTGATGTTTGTTCCCATCATTTTATTTAAAACGTCTATTACATTAGCAGCAGCTCTGGGGTCTGGATATGGACCTAATACTTCTGCAAAGATGCATGATCCAGGTATGCCCTTTTGTACGCTTCTTGTAAGTAGAGTTCCTGATAATCCGGATATGTTTCCAAAAGGTATTATGGGAAGATCTAATTTGCCCAGCCGCTCCAGGGATTTATCGGAGTTTGCTGCGCCAGCAACTCCCGTAGTTTTCTCCCTTACGACTACACTGTTAAACGTGATTATTTCTTTACTGTTGTTTCTGTCCATCCATTCAACTATGGCATTGGTCATGTCATAGGTGACATTTGGGGGAACTATGAAATCTGAAAGGAACATTACTATTCCCTCGGTTGCATATACCCTGAATGGGTGAATTGCTTTCCCTTTATATAGTACTGCAAGTGGAGGGAAGTATTTGGAGTCTATATACCCTATTTCCTCCATTTTAAGCTCTTCTACGAGAAGCCATCCTATTATATTTCCTATTAGACCTAATTCGGGTGATCCTTCTAAAACTATTGCATCTTTAACTTCTTTAGAGATTATTTTGCAGCATTCAACTTCAGTTTCAACCATTTCAACCATCTATGGTGCACCTCCTGCACCTCCAATTACTTTACCTGTCTGGGTGTCTATCCAGATTTCTCCAGCGTTTTGACCTTTATCTAAAACTGGAACAATGTATACTTTTTCCCCATTCACTGTTTTAAGTTGAGGAGTGCCTGCTACAGCACCTGGTTGTTCAATGGATTTTTGTGCTATTGATTTTGCTTTGGTAATTGATATTTTCACGTTACTTCCTCCATCTCCACTTTGATCACTCACGGTTGATGTTCCTCCTTGGGATCCTGTTTGGGTTTGTCCAGAATGACCATTCTGACTTTGTTCACTGGATGTTTCCTGTGGAGTTGTAAAAGTCCATAAGTTTGGAGAATTTGAACCAATCTGAACACTTGCAGCTGCAATACCTATGAGCAGTACAATGACAACTGACAATAAAATCTTTGTATTTATCATTAGCTCACCTCTTGTTGAATTTTACTGGGTTTAAATTGGATTTTTTATTAAATAATCTAATTTACTAATATGGTTTTTTGATTATATAGTTTTATGTATCTCAATTAAAATCATGGCAAAGGTTTTTTTTTTATTCATATTAGAAAATTTTTTGTTAAGAAAAATAAAATTTTGAAAACAAATGTATGTAACTAATAATATATACATTTTTCCTTTTTTTTTTCAAGGAAAAGCTTATACTACTCTGTTAGTAATGAAATAATGATGTTCATTAAATTAAAAACAAGAGGTGATACATTTGAGCGAAACTAAAGTTATTTCGCCAACATCACGGCAAGAAGGACACGCAGAATTGGTCATGGAAGTCGATGATGAAGGGATTGTAACCAAGGGGCGATACTTAAGTATTACTCCTGTTAGAGGGCTTGAAAAAATAGTTACAGGTAAAGCTCCAGAAACAGCACCAGTAATTTGTCAGAGGATTTGTGGAGTATGTCCTATACCTCATACTTTAGCTTCTGTCGAAGCTATGGATGATTCTTTAGGAATTGAACCACCAAAAGCAGGAAAACAATTAAGAGAGCTAACTTTAATGGCTCACCACGTAAACAGCCATGCTATACACCACTTTTTAGTAGCACCTGATATTGTTCCAGAGGATTTAATGGTAACTGCCATAAATTCAGTCTCTGAAATAAGGAAAAATGCACAGTATGTGGTTGACATGGTTGCTGGAGAAGGTATACACCCATCAGATGTTAGGATTGGTGGAATGGCTAGCAACATTAGTGAATTAGCAAGAAAAAGGCTTTACACTAGATTAAGAGCTCTTCAGCCAAAAGTTGACGAACACGTAGAACTTATTGCTGGATTAGTTTTAGATGCAGATTTCCCTGAAGGGTTAGGTTCTCACGATCAGCCAACAGTTGCTTCTGATGGTCTATATGGTAACCGTGAATTCTTTGACCTTGATAGATTCACTGAAGTAATGCCTGAAAGCTGGTACAAAGACCCAGAAATCGGTAAAAAAGCATGTTCTACAATTCCATTGTATGATGGCGTAAGCGTAGAAGTAGGTCCAAGAGCAAGAGCCGTAGAATACAGAGGTTTTAAAGAGAAAGGTGTAGTAGCTCAGCACATTGCAAGGGCTCTAGAGATGAAATCCGCTCTTTCAAGAGCAATAGCTATACTCGACGATCTTAACACATCAGCACCTGCTAACGTAGGTAACTTCGATGTCAGAGGTACAGGTAAACTTGGAAAAGGTGTAATAGAAGGACCAAGAGGAATGGACGTACACATGGCTCAGGTAGGAGAAAACGGTAAAACTGAATTCTACAGCGCTTTAGTCCCAACTACATGGAACATACCAACCATGGGACCTGCAACCGAAGGATTCCATCACGAATACGGGCCACACGTAATAAGAGCATACGACCCATGTTTATCCTGTGCTACCCATGTGATTGTGATAGATGACGATGACAGGAGCATCTTAAAAGAAGATATGGTCAGATTATAAAGGGAATAATAAAATGCCATACGATGCGGAGATTTTAATAGTTGGCTGTGGAAATGTCCTTTTCCAAGACGACGGATTTGGACCAGCAGTTATAAAAGCTTTACAGGACTATTTCAAAGAGCTTGAACTTCCAGATAATACAATGCTGGTTGATGCAGGAACCAGTGCACCACATTTCATATTCTCCCTTCCACATGAATCATGGAAGAAACTCATAGTGGTGGATATAGTGGATTCAGGAGCTGAGCCTGGAACAGTTCGAAGATTTGAGGTAACAGAGATCCCAAGGGGAACTTATACAGATGCTCATTCATGGTCAGTGGAAGAACCTTTACATGAACTGAGTAAACAATGTGAAGTTTTCGTTGTTGGATGCCAGCCAGAATCTGTCTCTGCCCCCGATGTGGTAATGGGTTTAACCAAGAGCGTGGAGAACGCTATTCCCAAGGCCGTTAAAATAATTTTAGAAGAAATGGGAGATTAGCTCATGTTAGCCCGAATAAAAGAATTTTTAGGAATGGAAACAAAGCCAGAAACAAAAGAAGTAGCTTCAGAAGAGGAGGTTGAAAAAGTGGCTGAAGAAAAACCGAAACCAAGAATAGGATACATCCACTTAAGCGGATGTACCGGGGATGTAATGTCGCTAAGTGAAAACTACGACATTTTAGCACCTTTACTCACCGAAATGGTGGATATAGTTTATGGAACAACACTGGTAGACAGGTGGGACATACCAGAAATGGATATAGCATTAATAGAAGGATCTGTCTGTTTACAGGATGAACACAGTTTAAAAGAGTTAAAAGAAGTAAGAGAAAAAGCAGGATTGGTTGTTGCATTTGGTTCATGTGCTGCAACAGGTTGTTTCACCAGATACTCCAGGGGTGGACAGCAAGCACAACCAGCCCACGAATCATTTGTACCGATTGCTGATGTTGTAAAAGTTGATTTAGCAATGCCAGGATGCCCACCATCACCAGAAATAATTGCTAAAACTGTGGTTGCGGCAATAAATGGTGATATGGACTACCTACAACCAATGATGGATCTTGTAGGTTACACAGAAGCGTGTGGATGCGATCTTCAATTAAAAGTCGTAAACCAGGCATTATGCATTGGGTGTGGAACATGCGCGATGGCCTGTCAGACCCGTGCACTGGACATGACAGAGGGAAGACCGGAACTAAACAGCGACAGATGCGTGAAATGCGGTATCTGCTACATTCAGTGTCCAAGAAGCTGGTGGCCAATGGAAAGAATTAAACAGGATACCGGATTATAGGAGGCATGAAAATGGTATTAGGAACATATAAAGAAGCACTTTCTGCAAGATCAACCGATAAACAGATCCAGAAGATTTCACAAGATGGAGGAATAGTAACTGCGCTTCTGTCCTTCGCCCTTGATGAAAAAATTATCGATGGAGCAGTAGTAGCCGGACCTGGAGAAGACATGTGGAAACCAGTTCCAAAGGTTGCAATGACCTCTGACGAAATTTTAGCAGCAGCAGGTACCAAATACACACTTTCCCCAAATGTATGGACATTGAAGGAAGCTGTAAGGCAATATGGTCTTGAAAAAGTTGGTACTGTAGCTATTCCATGTCAGACCATGGGTATAAGAAAAATGCAGTCATATCCATTTGGTGTAAGATTTGTAGCCGATAAAATTGCACTAATAGTCGGTATATACTGTATGGAAAACTTCCCATTTGAATCCCTGAGGACATTTATCTCAGAGAAAATGGGAGTTAGCCCAGAACTGGTTGAAAAAATGGACATAGGAAAAGGAAAATTCTGGGTACACACAGCAGATGAAACTTTAAGCATACCACTTAAAGAAACTCATGGATACGAACAAAACGGATGTAATGTCTGCTTGGATTACGTTGCAGAATTAGCAGACCTTTCAACAGGTTCTGTAGGTTCACCAGATGGCTGGTCAACAGTACTCACCAGAACAGATGCTGGTGACAGCATATTTAAACAGGCTGTTGAAGCTGGTCTAATTGAAACCAAACCTATGGCAGATGTAAAACCTGGTTTAGGTCTTCTCGAAAAACTCGCCAAGGAGAAAAAAGAGAAAAACCAGAAAACCATTGATGACAGGATAGCAATAGGATTACCAGTTCCATACAAAGCAAGTACAGAAAAAGAAGACCCACTGGCAAACTACTAAGTCAAAAAAAAAAATGTAGGAATATATTCCTACTTATTTTTTATTTTCTATAATCCCCAATTTTTATCTATTTAATAATTATCGATTTTGTTGGTTAATATGGATGTGATTACAGTTTTAGGGGCAATGATCCTTGCTTATGGGGGAGTGCTGGCAGTTTACTATCGTTTACTTTCAACCGAGAAAAAAAAGAAAACATCTGATCTGATGTTGAAAGGAATTAGAAGTATGCGTAGCGGTAATCTGGATAGAGCTTTGATTTATTTTGAAACAGCCTATACATATTGCATGGAAACCGATAAAACTGATGGAGCTGCAGAAGCCCTATACTATTCTGGCCTTATATATAGAGAAAAAGGAGATATTGACGGGGCAGTACAGTATTTAAAATCTGCAGATAAATTATATTTTCAATTAAAAGATATTGAAGGTAATAAAAAGGTAAAAGACGCTATAATATCTATAAGAAGTTTAAAAAACTAAATTATTTTGATTTTATGGAGTATGAAATATGGAGTCTTTAAATTTAACTCCTGCAGAGTCATTGATGATCATTTCTCCAAAGTCCTCAGGAAATGAAATGATAAAACTTACCATAATGGATCTTGTTTTAAGAAGAGTTTTAAATATAAATATAGAAGGTAAAGAACCTAAATTCTTAAAAAAGCCATATAACACCATTATTGTAAGTAAAGGAGATTTAACTGGTATTGATCTTAAACCTCACGAGGAAATTTTAATTGATCTAATTTTAGAGCATTCTAATTTAGAGTTAAAAGAATTCGCCGAGATGATGTATGATAGGTTTGATTCTACAGAATATAAAAATAAATTTTTGATTAATTACCTTGTAGATAAGGGTTATTTTAAAAGGCAGAGAAAAATGCTCCTTTCTTTAATTCCACATACAAGTTATGTGTTAACGGATAAAGGACTGGAAATAAAGGATAAGATAATTGAATTACTTGATGAGGCCAAATATTTAGATGAATGGATAAGAGAAGATTTAGGCAAAGCAAAGGCCTATTTGTCAGTTACCGGGACTCATATCCTTCTTTCAAACGTATACAAACTTGAAGATATCAGGAAATTTAACAGGATATTGTCTCAAATCAAACCCGAATCTAAAACCAGTGATTATTTCAGTTATTACCTTTATGCAGTACCAATCGGTTATTTAGATGAATATGGAAATTTAGATAGTTTTGATTTTATAGATATCTCTGTTCTGGATAGTTTTGATTCATTCAACGATTTTTACAGTGATTTTGATTCTGTGGATGCAGAAGATGGAGGTGACGGTGGGGTAGGGGAATAAAGCATAACAATCTTATCATAGCTTAATTTTATAAATATTTTATTTTTATGGGTGTATTTATGGAAATCCGTGTTTTAATTAAGAAGAAAAAAGCTAAAGGGATTACAGAACTTCATTAATATAAATTAATCGCTGAATTAAATGACTACCAATTCAAGCTTGTTCGAGCAAAAAGAGAATTTATCTGGCAGTCATCCAGAAACCGATGGGATGTTTTTTGTAGTTGAAGGAAGAATGCAGTTAGCATTTAGAGATAACATATTTGAGTTAAAAAGAAGGAGAATGGATTGTTGTTCCCAAAGGTAGAACACAAGCCAATTTGTAAAGAGGAATGTACAGTAATGGTGATTAACCAAGAGATACTCTTAATACAGGAAATGCAGGTGGATCTCTAACCGATACAGAATTAGAATGGATTTGATAGTCCATGAGTTTATTAGCTGCTGCTGATCAAATATTATAGCCCAGCACCAAGTTTTCACAAATTTTTATGTCTTGATTGTTGATCAAAATTCTTACAGAATAATATAGTAGAATCAAAGGCTGCTACTCTGTTATGACCATGCATCCATCGCTTTCTACAATTACAGTATGCTCAGATTGTGCAACTACAGCATTACTTTTCTCCTTTAGCACGTGGTAAGGGTAAACAGCCCTTGAAGATATAAGCATCCGCATCGCGTTATTCAAATGATGTTCGCTGAATTGATCTTGAAGCCATCTTTGAGCAAAAGGAAAGTTTTTATAATTGCTTTTAATTTTGTTTAGAGCCTTCTTTGCATGCATTAATCTCATTGGTTTGTCCCTTAAGAATCTGAATATATGGGCCTGGTTCATGTCAGTAACTCTTCCTATTCCGTCAGTTGCAAATGGTTCTATGGCTAAAGCATCTCCTTCTTCGATTTTATGGGGATTATTTTCTTTAATATTTGGGACAGAAACTCCTGAATGAAGTATCCATCTATCCATACTGTGACCGGTTAGATTTGAAACGGAATTAAATCCTTTTTCGTTTATGGTATTTTCTATGGCTTCACCCACCTTCCCAATTTCTACACCGGCTTTTATAGTGCTAATTCCATTTTGAAGCGCCTCATAAGAAGCTTCTATCATTTTCAGGTGATAATCATGATTTTCTGATTCATCACCAACAAGCACGCTTACAGCAGTATCAGCAATATAACCTTCCACATGGGCACCTAGATCAATTTTAACAAGGTTACCTGATTTAATAGTGCTTTCATCGTTTATTGGTGATGTATAATGCGCAGTTATCTCATTTATTGAAACATTACATGGAAATGCAGGATTTCCTCCAAGTTCTACTATTTTATTTTCTACAAATTCAACCAGATCTATAATTTTAATATCTTCTTCAACGTAATCTACGGTGAGTTTTCTCACTTTTGAGACTATTTTACCGGCTTTTTTATACATTTCAATCATATAATCACATATAATTTTAATTATTAGACTAATTCATTTTTAGATTTGTATGGTTATATATTTTGAATTCTTGCACTGACCATAAATATTTTACTTCGTTATTTTTGGGCATTTTTACTCTAAAAAATGGAGGATTAATGCTTGAATAAGAATTTTAAGTTTATATAGAATTTTTATGTAGAAAAGAATTAGATATTGATTATATTCAAATTTAAAGCTCTTAACTAATAAATTATTATTATTATATTATTAAGTGTTTAATTTTTTTATGAAAAAATTTGTTTTTTAAAATTAAACAAATACAGGGTTATAAATTAATGGGTGTTGGAAAAATCTGTGAAAAATCTCAAAAAATCCGCAGGATTTTTGGAGCCCTCGAAAATCTATTATTTTTCGGGGCGTGGAAATCAGAGATTTTCGAATGCACAAATCGAAGCGTGGGAAACTTTAGTTTCGCTTTATGGAAAAATTTAATTTTTCTAAGATTTTGTTAGCTCTGATTTTTCGTTGAAGGAAAAGTGTTACCTGAAACCACAAAAAAAAAACTTTGTTTTTTGCAGGGCTTCGATTTTTTCCACAGTGAAAAATCTCAAAAAAAACTTTGTTTTTCCTAAGCTCTGATTCGCATGTCCAGGTTTCTGGGGCCAAAAAAAAAAAATTTTTGTTAGCCCTGATTTCATTTCTTTTTCAAACAGGATTTTATATTAAAAGAAGAAAAAATTAGACAATAATATTTCCAACTCCCCAATAACTTTACAACCCCCACGAATACAAAATTATTTATATACTTAATATCAGGATTGAAAATTCACTTTATATTACACGATTTCTACATAAAGTATCTGAATTAATTTAAAGCCACTTTAAATGATTAAGCATAAATATATGCTTGGACAAATTATTAACAAAAGGTGAATATTATGGCGGATATTGCTACTCAAATTTCACAGAATATTGTCCCACTAATTATTGGTGTTCTGGCAGCGATTGTAATTATCATTGTAGTTGTGGAGTGGAAAAGGGTCAGAGAATCACAGAACAATGTTGCACTTGTAGAGAAGCAGGTAGAGCTTAAAAAAATCTCTTTAGTTGAAAAAGACCTCGAATCCAAACGTCTCCTGGAAAATGCATTGCCTCTACCAAAGGAACAGCAGGAAAGACTGGCCAGTATAAGAAGAGATACTTCGGAAATCATGAATAAGGTTGGATTTTTGCATGGTGAATTAAACGAGAGGATGGCTCGTCTTGAGGCAAGGGCAGAATATGGAAAGCTCCAAAAATTAATGAAAGACCTTGAAAATAAAGAAAAAGAACTTGATAAAAAAATAGAAAAGGGGAGGACTTAACCATGACCGCCCTGGAATTATTTGCAATTCTGGTTTTAGCCGGAGCAATTGTTGTACTTTTATACTATTACATTCAGGAAATGAAAAGAACTGGCAGTGCAGGTTTTGATACAGTAAAATCCAGTGTTACTACCATGGGAAAAGGAGTTTCTGAAGCAGGTAGCCGTGTTTCAGAAGGAATCTCCCAACAATACAGCAGCCGTAATGTTGAAGGAGAAAGTAGAATGTCAGGAGTAGGTGAAAGAGTATCTGAAATGAGTAAAAAAACATGGGGAAGAGTTAAGGACGTTCCTATAAGTACAGATGTTCTATCCAGCAGAATAGACGAGTTTTTAAATGAACAAAGTGATCAGCTTATAAAGGACTGGTCACTGGCCACAAAATCTGATGTAAATGAGCTTGAGAAAAGATACAGCAAAGTTTCCCGTGACGTGGATGAACTTGCCAAACGATTTGATGAGTTTAGAGGCCATGCAAATAGGAAGTTTGAACATATTGAGAAAAGACTAAAAGTATTAGAGGATGAGGAAGAGCCTGAAATGTCCCAATAACTTCAATTTTTTTAATGATAATATTGGAATTTTTTTAGGTATAAATAGTACTAAGTCTGTCTTATTTGGAAATTGATTAATTTCTATTGAGGCATAAGGGCTGCAGTTAATAGTTGTAGTTTAAGAAAAGAAATATGATTACATAAACATAAGAGCTATTTTACCTCTAAAATATTTAACCTCCTTCATTTTTTACCATTCAGCAAGGGCATGTATGGCCTTTTGGAGCTGTAACCGGGTGATATGAGTAGCCCTGCCAAATGAGCATTCAGGGAAACGTATTTAATCACTGATTTTAATGTAAATCTGTGTAATCTGTCCATTTTCAATCCTTTTTCATGGTTAATTAGTTCCAATCCGCATCATGCCTCTTATATGTTTTAAGCATTTCCAAGCACTGATTTTTAGTTTAAATTCTTTGACTAATCTTTGATAAAGCTTTTTAACATCTTTTTTGAGTTTTGATTTTTCAAAACTGCTTAAAGGGTAGTTTAACGGCTTAAAACCTTTCTAATTCGAAATAATGCATTCAAAAACTACGTTTTTAATGCCTGCAAATCTGAAAGATTTGCGGTTTGGAAATCCTAAATTTCCTCAACGTCAAAATTCTTTGAATTTTGATAGTTTAGGAAGATAATAGGCATGATTTTAAGTCTAAAATACCTTTTACATAATTATTTTGACTGTAATAACCTTTATATAAGATTAAATTATCCTCATACCGAATTAAATGCCTATTTTTCATTTCTTCCAAGATTTGGGTAAATATTAAGCGTATTTGGGAGATACTGGGTGATTAAAAAGGCCAGTGGCCTCATGGCAAAGTATTCTGGAACTACAGTGAGCTGATATCCATATAAAAACCTTTAGACCAACTAAAACCCCATTCAACCTCCTTATCTTCCAGAGATTTTTCACTGATTTTCTTGTGGAAAAAATTCAAATCTTGAAAATCTGTCAAAATATTTGATTTTGACGTCCGAAAATTCTACGAATTTTCTACGACTTCGAGAAACTCACAAACTTCATGAGAGACCTCAATATAGCACGAACATCCAATTCCGTTGAAAATTACTAAAGAGAAACTGATCCAAACCAAATAAAGAGAATATACAAAACTGCTCAAGGAATATTTGCTATATGACCCAAAAAACGGAAAACTGGACAGGAAAACACAGAAAAATACTCAACACCCCATAATTTACAGTTCCTCAAAATGGAAAGTATTATATATTATTACATACTTACTCGAGTTATAATAGAATGTAATTCGGTGGGGTGGTAGTAATGGATATTAAAAGGACTTTAGTTTTAATAAGTTTTTTTTCAACCTTAATTTTGTTAACCGGAGCTGTTTCTGCGGTTGATT
>DAVZ01000061.1 GCA_002505765.1 Methanobacterium sp. UBA176
AAATATATAACTAATATTTACGGGGTTGTAAAGTTATTGGGGTTGAGCAGATTTGTTGAAATATTTTTGACTTGATATGTCTACTGAAAACAATAATTAACGAATATGAAATATTGACTCCAGCATGTGAAAATCAGGGATTTTTCACTGTGAAAAATTGAAAATTTTTCAACACCCGTTAACTTTACAGTCCCGAAATATGAATATTATAATTATTATTAGCACCGGTCTTATAAATACACCATGTGGCTGCATTTAAAAACGGCCAAAAATTAGACAGTATAATGATAACTGGAAGTAAATTCAAATACAGCCAAGCGCACCACACCGGTGCAGAATCAGTAAAATATGGTTCGGGCGACTGCTGGGCCATGAGCGATTATTTAAACTCTCAATTCACTAAAGCCAGATACAAATCAAGAATAATTCAATATGCAGCAAGTTATTCAAGCGGGCATAAATCATTACATGTCCACATTGGTGGAACATGGCAAACCGTGCCTTATAGAAGTTACGGGTATCATTACCTCTTTGTATAACTAAATACATCCCATAACCTTTTAAAACACGTTAGAGTCACTGATTTCATCTTAATTTCACTCGAAAATCTTTGATTTTGGTGCCCAAAAAACTTTTAGTTTTTGAGGTTTTAATATTAAATTTAATTTTTAATTATCAATACTGCATTATTTCTAATGAAAGTTAAAAATATAATATTTTAAACAATTATCAATTTATCTCACTCTACCCATACATTTTTATATTGATAAAAAAAAGAAATATTATATCAATATTTGCTTTTTTTTGGAGGATAATCATGAACAAAATCAAAGAAACTCCAATTGTAATATTAAATTTTAAAACATATTTAGAATCTACTGGAGAAAATGCTCTAAAATTGGCCAGAAGTTCACAAGGTGTTGCTGAAGAAACTGGTGTAAATATGATGGTTGCGCCTCAATATGGAGATATTTACAGAATTTCGCAGGAAGTAGACATCCCTGTTTTAGCTCAACATATTGACCCCATTGAAGCTGGAGGACATACAGGCAGCATATTGCCCGAATGTGTTAAGGAGGCAGGAGCTGTAGGTACGCTTATAAATCATTCTGAACAGAGAATGCAGCTTTTTAACATTGACGCAGCAGTTAAAAAATCTTTTTCACTGGGAATGACCAGTGTAGTTTGTACCAACAACATAGAAACAAGTACAGCTGCAGCAACATTAAATCCTGACTTTGTGGCAATAGAACCACCAGAACTTATAGGATCAGGCATTCCAGTATCTCAGGCAGAGCCTGAAATTGTTGAAAAAACTGTGGAAATGATTCACGAAATTAATCCGCAAGTTAGAGTGCTCTGCGGTGCTGGAATATCAACAGGTGATGATCTTAAAGCAGCGATAGAACTGGGTAGCGAGGGTGTGCTCCTTGCATCAGGAATTATTCTTGCTGATGACCCTAAAAAAGCACTTTTAGACCTTGTAAGTAAAATATAAGGTGAAATAATGTCCCTTCAGTTTTTTACCATTGATGACTTTGATATGGAAGACAAAACAGTCCTTGTGAGGGTTGATATTAATTCCCCTGTGGATCCAGCAAGTGGATCCATTTTAGACGACACTAGAATGAGGCTGCACGCTCAAACCATAAAGGAAATATCAAAAAAAGGTGCAAAAACAGTTCTACTTGCTCACCAAAGCCGGCCTGGGAAAAATGACTTTACAACATTGGAAAAACATTCTGTAGCCCTATCAAATATTTTAAATCATCCAGTAAGTTATATCGATGACATATTTGGGAGTGCTGCCAGAGAAAAGATAAAGGAAATGAAAAAGGGAGATATACTCTTACTTGAAAATGTACGTTTTTATTCTGAAGAAATTCTAAACAGGGAGCCCTCTGAGCAGGTTAAAACCCATATGGTTCGAAAATTAAGTCCCGTTGCTGATTATTTTATTAATGATGCTTTTGCAGCAGCACACAGATCCCAACCATCCCTGGTGGGTTTTGCATTGACCCTACCTACTGGTGCAGGAAGGGTAATGGAAAACGAGCTCAATTCTTTATATAGTGCTGTTGATAATGTAAAAAGACCCTGTGTATACGTTTTAGGTGGAGTAAAAGTAGATGATTCCATTATGATTATGGAAAATGTTTTAAGAAACGACAGTGCAGATTATATACTCACAACAGGTCTTGTCGCCAATATATTTCTATGGGCGTCTGGGGTTAACATAAGAAAATATAACAAGAAATTTATAGAAGATAGAGGGTACTGTGATTTCGTAAAAAAAGCAAAACAACTGTTAAAAGAATTTAAAGGTAAAATAAAAATGCCTGTAGATGTGGCAGTCTGCATAAACGATAAAAGAAAAGAATACAATATTAAAAAGATTCCAGACAGTCCAATATTTGATATAGGTACTGATACCATCACTGAATATGCTAAACTAATAAGAGATGCAAAAACAATATTTGCAAATGGTCCTGCAGGAGTTTTTGAAAAAGAAGGCTTTAGCATAGGTACGGATGACATTCTAAATGCCATTGCATCATCAAATGGATATTCCATAATTGGTGGGGGCCATCTGGCGGCTGCTGCCAATCACATGGACCTATCTTCAGGCATAACCCATATCAGTAGTGGTGGTGGTGCATCAATTAATCTTCTTGCAGGGGAGAAACTTCCTGTGGTTGAAGTATTGAAGGAAGTCACTTTAAAGAAATAACCATTACCATTAACTTAATAACATTCCAGTGTTCGATGATTTTATACCTTACAATAAATAGATTACCACAAACTATTTAAAGTAAAATATCTAAAACCTAAAATGCCTCGGTAGCTCAGTCTGGTGGAGCGCGAGACTTGTAATCTCGTGGTCGCGGGTTCAATTCCCGTCCGGGGCTCTAAGATAAATAAATAATAATACTTAAGCAATTTATTAGGGACCATAGGGTAGCTTGGTCGATCCTTTGGGCTTTGGGAGCCTGAGACTCCGGTTCAAATCCGGGTGGTCCCATCTATCCAAACTAAAATAAAAGCATTCAAAAATTTATATTCCCCGCCTTAGCTCAATTTGGCAGAGCATCGGACTGTAGATCCGAGGGTTGCTGGTTCAAGTCCGGCAGGCGGGATTCTAATTATCCAAATATCGTTCTCGACATAATAACAAAGACTATGTATTGAGGAAAGTAGAAAAGTATTTAAGTATGTATGCGTATACCCTATTATACTCTCATTCTTTAGAGCTGCCCTGGTGGTGTAGGGGCTATCATGTGGGCCTGTCGAGCCCACGACTCGGGTTCAAATCCCGGCCAGGGCGTAAAATTTCAGGGCCCGTAGCTCAGTCTGGCAGAGCGCTTGGCTTTTAACCAAGTGGCCGCGGGTTCAATTCCCGTCGGGCCCGTTATTTTTAACTGGAGGATAAAGTGTGAAAAAAGATATCTTAAAACACAGATTAGTTCCAGAACATACTATTTTGTCAAAATCTGAAATAAAAAAAATAATAAAAGAATTAGATATCCATCCTGAACAGCTTCCAAAAATAAAACAGGATGATCCTGTTTGTAAAGCAATTGAAGCCAAATCAGGGGATATTTTGAAAATAACGCGAAAAAGTCATACTGCAGGTAAATTTGTTACTTATAGGCTGGTATTAGATTAATTAATTTATTTTCTGGAGGTTGAAGGAAATCAAAGCTTGCAAAAACTATGTTTTTGCGCCAGGAAGCGAAGCTTCCTGCGGCTGTCAAAAATCAAAGATTTATAATGTTTGCAAAGCTTGCTTTGCAACCGCAAAACCTTTGGTTTTCGAATTCTTCAAATTTTTGAGAGATTTTCTGAACTTTCGAAAATTGTGGATTTCAAGCCGGAAAACTATGTTTTCTCGGCCAAATCGAGTGATTTGTAGCCTTGAACACGAGTGTTCTACGGCCCAAAATCAAAGCTGACAGAAACGAAGTTTTATGTCGTATCAAAATTTTCAATTTTGATAAATACATGGAGGAAATTTAATGGGAAAAAATGCATGGGGACTGGTTGATGCATTTTTTGATCAGTACAAACTGGTGGATCATCATATAAAATCCTACAACGACTTTGTAGACCATCGAATACAGGACATAATTGATATTACTGAAGCTATTGTACTTGAACAGGGCGAATATAAGGTAAAAACAGGGAAACTGGAAATTAAAAAACCATTTATAAAAGAAGCCGATGGATCAAAAAGTGAAATATATCCAACCGAAGCAAGACTCAGGAATTTAACTTATTCTGCACATATGTATCTTGAAATGGCTCTTGTAAAAGAAGGAGAGCCAGAACCAGACTTAGAAAAAGTATATATTGGTGAATTACCGGTAATGCTTAAATCAAATATATGCCATCTAAATGGATTAAATAAAAAAGAATTGGTAGATAGAGGAGAAGATCCACAGGATCCTGGAGGATATTTCATTGTTAACGGTTCAGAAAGAGCCATTGTTACAATGGAAGAGATTGCTCCAAATAAGATTATTCTTGAACAGAGTGAAAAGGATAAGATGGATAGAAAGGCAAAAGCCATTGTTACTTCAATAAAAAGTGGATTTAGAGCTCGTATTACTCTTGAATATAAAAAACCAAGGAAAAAAGGAGTATTTCTCAGAATATCCTTCCCTTATGTTCCAGGCGAAATACCACTGGTTGTACTGCTGCGTGCACTGGGCCTTGAAACAGATGCCGAATTGATTCAAAGCGTATCCGATGAAAGTGACACACAGTTCCTTTTAATTGACGATATACAAACTTCTGAAGTAACCAACAGATATGATGCCGTTAAATACATTGGTAACAGAGTGGCAAAAGGTATGACAGAAGAGTACAGAATTAAAAGAGCCGAAGACGTGATTGATAGATATCTGTTACCCCATATAGGCGTTGAACCTGAACACAGGGCTGAAAAAGCTACGTACCTGGCTGAAATGACAGAAATGTTACTTCAGGTAATTTTTGAAACACGTGAACCTCACGATAAGGACCATTATGCTAATAAAAGGCTTAGAGTATCTGGAGACCTGATGGAAGATTTATTCAGGGTTGCATTTACAAGCTTAACCAGAGATATGACATATCAACTTGAAAGAAGCCTTGCAAGAGGAAAAGAGCCATCAGTTAAGCAGGCGGTTAGATCAGATGTCCTTACTGAAAATATAAAACATGCCATAGCCACAGGAAACTGGGTTGGTGGAAGAGCTGGTGTAAGCCAGTTACTTGACAGAACAAGTTACATGGGAACATTATCTCACCTCAAAAGGGTTGTTTCGCCTTTAAGTAGAAGCCAACCACACTTTGAGGCACGGGATTTGCATCCAACGCAGTTTGGAAAGATATGTCCAAACGAGACCCCTGAGGGACCGAATTGTGGACTTGTTAAAAACCTGGCACTTCTTGCAAAGATATCTGAAGGTTCTGATACTGCTGAAATTGAAAACGTAATTAAGAAAATGGGAGTTTTAAGTTCCAAATAGAGGGGTAAGTTTGAAAAAGTGCAAAATTTATATTAACGGTAAACTTATTGGAGTTTGTGAATATCCAGAAAGTTTTGTGGATGAAATGAGAGAAAAAAGGAGAAGCGGAGAAGTTTCTCACGAAATGAACATTACCCACTATCCAGAAACAGATGAAATTTTTATTTTTAATGATCCAGGAAGAACAAGAAGACCTCTCATAGTAGTTAAAAATGGGGAATCAATGCTCAAAGAAGAGCACATTGCTGCGGTTGAAGAGGGTGAAATGAACTGGAACGACCTTATAAATCAGGGTATAATTGAATATTTAGATGCAGAAGAGGAAGAAAACACCTATATCGCCATGTTTGAAGACCTTATTACAGAGGATCACACACACCTGGAAATTGACCCTTCCACAATGCTGGGTATTTGTGCAGGTATCATCCCCTATGCTAATCATAACTCATCCCCAAGGAACACAATGGAGGCAGGGATGACAAAACAGGCATTAGGGCTTTATGTTTCCAATTACGGGTTAAGAACAGACACACGTGCTCACCTTTTACATCACCCCCAGTTACCCATAGTTAAAACAAGGTCAATAGATGCAACTAACTACGACGCAAGACCATCAGGTCAAAATTTCGTGGTTGCAGTTATGTCCTACGAAGGGTATAACATGGAAGATGCATTAATACTTAATAAGGCCTCCATTGAAAGAGGACTTTCCAGATCATCATTCTTTAGATCATATGAAGCTTCAGAGAGAAGATATCCTGGTGGACAGGAAGATAAATTTGAATTACCAGAAAAAAGCGTTAGAGGATATAGATCAGATGAAGTGTACAGACATCTGGATGAAGATGGAATAATAAATCCAGAAGTTGAAGTTAAATCTGGAGACGTTTTAATAGGTAAAACCTCCCCTCCAAGGTTCCTTGAAGAAATAGATGAATTTGGAACAGTTGCAGAGAGAAGACGAGAAACTTCAGTTACTGTGAGACACGGTGAAAAGGGTGTAGTTGATGCTGTGATGGTAACAGAAACAGTTGAAGGAAGTAAACTGGCAAAAATAAGGGTTCGTGATCAAAGACAGCCCGAATTTGGTGATAAATTTGCATCAAGACACGGGCAGAAGGGAGTTGTTGGACTTATAGTTTCACAGGAAAACGTTCCATTTACAGCAGAAGGTATAGTTCCAGATTTAATCGTGAATCCGCACGCTATCCCCTCAAGGATGTCTGTTGGCCAGGTTATAGAGATGCTCGCAGGAAAAGCAGGCGCAATGGAAGGTAGAAGAATGGACGGTACTCCATTTACAGGTGTTGACGGAGAAGAATTAATTAAAGAACTTCTTAAAGCAAATGGATTTGAAAAAGCAGGGCGTGAATCCCTATACAATGGAATTACCGGTGAAAGAATAGAAGCTGAAATATTCATAGGAGTTGCTTTTTACCAGAAATTACACCACATGACATCCGATAAAGTTTATGCAAGAAGTAGAGGGCCAGTACAGGTTCTAACAAGACAACCAACCGAAGGTAGAGCAAGAGAAGGTGGTCTAAGATTTGGAGAAATGGAAAGGGACTGTCTAATTGCTCATGGTGCTGCACTGGCATTAAAAGAAAGACTTCTGGATGAATCAGACAAATATGAAGCCATTGTTTGTGCAGAATGTGGAATGATTGGAGTTTATGATAGAATCAGAGGAAGGAAATACTGTCCTATCTGTGGTGATTCGGATTCATTCCCAGTAGAGATTTCCTATGCATTTAAACTTCTCTTAGACGAACTTAAGAGCTTATGTATATTCCCAAAGCTCGTGCTTAAGGATAAGGCGTAATTGAGGAGAATTAAATCTAATAGAATTAGGGGTTAAAAACAGTAGGAGTGAATATTTTGAAAGGAATTTTAAAGAAAATTGCTCAAATTAATTTTGGTCTTATGTCTCCAGAAGACATAAGGAAAATGTCAGTTACCAAGATAGTTACTCCAGATACATATGATGAAGATGGGTATCCAATTGAAGCAGGGTTAATGGATCCAAGACTGGGAGTTATTGACCCAGGGCTTAAGTGCAGATCATGTGGATCAAAAGGAGGAGACTGTCAGGGGCATTTCGGTCATATCAGCATAGCAAGACCAGTAATACATGTAGGTTTTGCCGATACAATTCATAAGATACTCAGATCAACATGTAAAGAATGTGCAAGAGTCCTCTTAACCGAAGCAGAGATAATCGATTATAAAGATCGAATCAAAAACATGATTAAAAACGAAGAAAGCATAACAGGCATCATAAAAGAAGTTTATACCGCAGCAAGACGTGAAAAATGTCCTCATTGTGATGAAGAACAGGAAGATATCAAAATAGATAAACCTGTATCCATCGTTGAGGGAAATTACAAGTTAACGCCAAGTGAAGTAAGGGAAAGGCTCGAGAAAATCCCTGAAGAGGATCACTTACTATTAGGAGTAAATCCAAAGGTTGCTAAACCTGAATGGATGGTTCTAACCGTTTTACCTGTTCCCCCTGTTACTGTAAGACCATCCATTACACTTGAAACTGGTGAAAGATCTGAAGACGATTTAACTCACAAGTTAGTGGATATTTTAAGGATAAATCAGAGATTAAAAGAAAACATGGAAGCTGGTGCTCCGCAACTCATTGTAGAGGATCTATGGGAGCTTTTACAATACCATGTTACAACATACTTTGACAACGAGGCATCAGGGGTTCCTCCTGCAAGACACAGGTCAGGAAGACCTCTTAAAACACTTGCACAGAGGCTTAAAGGTAAAGAAGGACGTTTTAGAAGTAATTTATCAGGAAAAAGAGTTAATTTCTCAGCAAGGACTGTTATATCTCCCGATCCAAATATAAGTATAAATGAAGTAGGTGTTCCTGAAATGATTGCTAAAGAGGTCACTGTGCCTATTTATGTGACCCCCTGGAACATTGAAGAGATGAAAAAATTCATCAATAACGGTCCTAAAGTACACCCTGGAGCAAATTATGTTGAAAGGCCAGATGGAAGAAAGGTAAGAGTTTATCCAGAAACTAAGGATGCTATAATTGAAAAATTAGAGCCTGGCTTCAGGGTGGAAAGACATTTAATCGATGGAGATATTGTACTATTCAACAGACAGCCTTCACTTCACAGAATGTCCATGATGGCCCACGAAGTAAAGGTTTTACCTTATAAAACATTCAGACTTAACCTCTGTGTTTGCCCCCCCTACAATGCTGATTTTGACGGGGACGAAATGAACATGCACGTTTTCCAGACGGAAGAGTCACGTGCAGAGGCAAAATCGTTGATGAGAGTTCAAGAACATATTCTTTCCCCAAGATTCGGTGGCCCAATTATTGGCGGAATCCACGACCACATATCAGGCGCCTATCTTTTAACCAGGGAAGGCAGCATATTTGAAGAAGATGAAGTCTTCCAGATATTAAAACATGCAAAAATGGATTTACCAAAACCCAAAGGCAAACCATGGACTGGAAAAGAAATATTCTCATTATTACTTCCTGAAGACATGAATATGGTTTACAGAGCAGAAATCTGCGGAAAATGCGATGAATGCCTTAAACAGGAATGTAAAAATGATGCTTATGTCGTAATTGAAGATGGGCAGCTTAAAAGCGGTGTAATCGACGATAAAGCATTTGGATCATTTGCAGGAAAAATCCTTGATTCAGTGGTTAAAGAATACGGCACCGATAAAGCCAGAGAATTCCTTGATTCAGCTACAAAACTCGCTATTTCTGGAATTATGAAGAAAGGATTCACCACCAGTACAGATGACGAGGAAATTCCTCAAGAAGCAAAGGAGAGAATTGAAGAACTTTTATCAAAAGCCGAAGCAAGAGTAGAAATACTTATTGAAGCTTACGAAAATGAAGAACTGGAAGCACTCCCTGGAAGAAGTCTTGAAGAAACCCTGGAAATGAAGATAATGCAGGTGCTGGGAGAAGCAAGGGATAAATCCGGTGAAATAGCAGAGAAATATTTCGATATCAACAAGAACCATGCAGTGGTTATGGCACTTACCGGTGCAAGGGGTTCCATGCTTAACCTTACCCAGATTGCTGCGTGTGTAGGCCAGCAATCAGTTCGTGGTGGAAGAATAGATAGAGGTTACAATGAAAGGACACTTCCACACTTTAAAAAAGGTGAACTAGGTGCAAAGGCACGTGGATTTGTGCATTCAAGTTATAAAACAGGGCTCGATCCGCTGGAATTTTTCTTCCACGCAATGGGTGGTAGAGAAGGGCTTGTAGATACAGCGATACGAACAGCGCAAAGTGGTTACATGCAGCGCAGACTTGTTAATGCCCTACAGGATTTAAGCGTCAAGCCTGACGGAACAGTAAGGGATAACAGAGGAGTTATAATCCAGACCATGTACGGTGAAGATAAAGTAGACCCTGCTAAGAGTGATTACGGGAAAGTAGCAGATATTGACAGAGTAATTGAAGAAATACGGATTAAATCCGGGAAATAATCTATGGATCAGGTGGTATTGTGGCAGATATAAAAAGCATCGATAAAATTTTGAAAAAAAAGAAGGCTGACTTTCCTGAAAGTTTAATTGAAAAAATAGCAGAAGCAAGCGAAAGACATGATTTAAACGCTGGTGAACTGGAAGAGTTAATTGACAGAATAAAAAAAGCGTATGAAAGAGCGACTGTTGAGGATGGAGAAGCTGTAGGAACAGTTGCAGCACAATCAGTTGGGGAACCCGGTACTCAGATGACAATGAGAACCTTTCACTATGCCGGGGTAGCTGAATTAAACGTTACCCTCGGTCTTCCAAGGCTCATTGAGATTGTGGATGCCAGAAAGAAAATTTCAACCCCAACAATGGCCATTTACTTTGATGAAGACTACTTCGAAACAAGATTTAAAAAAGAAGACATCCAACCAGAAGCTGAAAAAGAAAGGTTTAAAGAAGAGTTTGTGCGGAAAACTGCAAATATGATTGGTAAGAGCAGCATGAACGATATTTTAAAGAATTTCAATCTTAACTATGCAGATATGAACATCGTTGTAGAGCTTGATGAAGAAAAGATCATCGATAAGAGACTTGATCGTGATGATATTATAAAGCGAATTGAAAAAGCTTTTAAAAGAGTTCAAATAGATAACAATATGCTAAGTTTTGAACCTTCAACATCATCTAAAGATGAGACCAAAATACCAATTAGAGAATTAAGACTTCTTGCTGATAAAGTGCGTGACCTTCAAATAAGCGGTGTTAAAAACATTGGAAAGGTAGTTATAAGTAAAGAAGGTCTGGAATGGGTTATTCACACAGAAGGTTCCAATCTTGGATCCGTTTTAAAGATGGAAGGTATAGACAAAGTCAGAACCACCACCAATGACATTCATGAAATAGAAAAAATTCTGGGAATAGAAGCAGCCAGGAATGCAATAATAAGAGAAGCACAGAATACAATGGAAGAACAGGGACTTACAGTTGATGTAAGACATATTATGCTTGTTGCAGACATGATGACTGCAGATGGTTCTGTAAAATCCATAGGAAGACACGGCATTAGTGGTGAGAAAGCAAGTGTTCTGGCAAGAGCTTCTTTTGAAGAGACTGGAAAACACCTCTTAAGAGCCAGTATAAGAGGAGAAATAGACCACCTCACCGGAATAATTGAAAATATTATAATAGGACAGCCAATACCTCTTGGAACAGGTTCTGTTGGCGTTATTATGAATAG
The DNA here is from genome assembly GCA_002505765.1 of Methanobacterium sp. UBA176. Taxonomy (GTDB): domain Archaea; phylum Methanobacteriota; class Methanobacteria; order Methanobacteriales; family Methanobacteriaceae; genus Methanobacterium_D. The sequence goes on from DAVZ01000061.1 coordinate 11,236, forward strand.
AAGGTAAGTTAATCTTATCGTCTCATGAAAATAGATGTAGGAGGCAAGATATGGACGTAGATAGAGGAATTAGGGTTGCTGTAGATACAGGGACCGTTACGTTAGGGTCTGACAAATCTATTCAGACTTTAAAGTTAGGTAAAGGAAAACTGGTGATTATTGCAAAGAACTGCCCTAAAGAAACAAGGGAAGATGTAATGCATTATTCAAAATTATCAGAAATTCCGGTTTATACTTATGAAGGTACAAGTGTAGACCTTGGATCTGTATGTGGAAAACCATTTACAGTGGCTACAATGATTATAAAGGATCCAGGAGATTCTACAATATTAGAACTTATGGGGTAATTTCTGTGACCATAAAATTTACGACAAATGAAATAAGGTATATAGCTCTCTTTGAGAGCATGACCGGTGCAATGGTTAAAGATTGTATTGTTGATGATGAAGTGGGAAGAATAACTTTTTTAGTTAAAAGGGGAGATATGGGACTTGCAATTGGAAAAAGAGGAAGTACAGTTGCTAAAGTTCAAAAAACCGTCGATAAGGGAGTTGAAGTCATAGAACACTCTGAAGACCCTGTTGAATTCATCACCAATATAATGGCCCCAGCTAAAATTAGAAGTATCAGAATACTTCAAAGAGAAAATGGACAAAAAATAGCCACTGTAGAGACAGATCCTAAAAATAAAAGGTCTGCCATTGGAAAAGGTGGCAAAAATATTGAAAGAGCAAGAATTTTAGCAAAACGACAGCACAATATAAATAACATCGTTATAAAATAATCAGGATAATATATTGTTTAATCAACTATTTTGCTATTTGTATATTAGGAGGAATCACGTTTGCCGGGACTTTTTGCAGCTAAAAAACTTAAAAAGAACAGACAGAACTTCAGATGGAAGGATACAGAATATAAAAGAAAGGCCTTTAGGTTAGATGTTAAAGCTGACCCTTTAGAAGGCGCACCTCAAGCAAGAGGAATTGTAATTGAAAAAGTGGGTATAGAAGCAAAACAGCCAAACTCCGCTATAAGAAAATGTGTAAGGGTTCAACTTATTAAAAACGGGAAGCAAATAACAGCATTTGCTCCTGGAGATGGTGCTATTGGATTTATAGACGAGCACGATGAAGTTATGATTGAGGGGATTGGAGGTCCATCTGGAAGATCCATGGGAGACATTCCTGGAGTAAGATGGAAGGTCACCAAAGTTAACAATGTATCCTTAGAAGAAATGGTTAAAGGTAAAATAGAAAAACCAGTGCGATAAACTAACTAATTTCTTTAACAGCGTAAAAATAATAGAAAAACCAGTGAGGTATTTTGATGAGTAAGGTTTTTGATAAATGGGATTTAGAAGAGGTGAAAGTAGAGGATCTTGGTCTTGTAAATTATATTTGTCTAGACGAAATATTAGTTCCACACACCTTAGGAAGACATGTAAAGAGACAGTTTGCCAAATCAAGAGTTTCAATTGTTGAAAGATTAATGAACAAAATCATGAGAACAGAAAGAAACTCAGGAAAGAAAAATAAAGCATACAACATTGTAAAAGATTCTTTTGAAGTCATAAATAAAAGATCAAAAGAAAATCCTGTCCAGATACTGGTCAGAGCCGTTGAAAACGCTGCTCCAAGGGAAGAAATTACAAGGGTAAAATACGGAGGAATCGGATACCAGGTGGCAGTGGACATTGCACCTCAAAGAAGAGTTGATCTGGCGCTTGGTTTTATAACAAAAGGCGCATTACAGTCCTCATTTAAAAGAAAAAGGTCAGCAGAGGAATGTTTAGCTGACGAATTATTACTTGCGGCTGAATATGACACAAGAAGTTTTGCAATTGGAAAAAAGGACGAAAAAGAGAGAATTGCAAGATCTGCACACTAAATTTAAGATTTTAAAAAAAGCTGAGATTAAGGCATGAATAAACTTAAAATTATATAGAGTTAAATTGTACTCCATTGGCCAAAATATATAAACTGCCATATATACATTAAAGATAAGGCAAATCAACCCACTAATTATAGAAAATTTATGATTTAAATGCCTTAAATATCTCCTTTTAACTATTTTACAATTACAAGGTGATTATAGTGAGTAGACGGGACAAAATGATTAGTAAGATTAAGGAATTGATGTACCAGCCCGAAAACATCAGAAATATCGGGATAGTAGCCCACATCGACCACGGGAAAACAACTCTATCCGATAACTTGCTTGCTGGTGCAGGGATGATATCCGCAGAACTTGCAGGGGATCAAAGATTTCTTGATTTTGATGAACAAGAACAGGCAAGAGGAATTACCATCGACGCAGCAAACGTATCCATGGTACACAAATATAAAGAAGGCGAATACCTGATCAACCTTATCGATACCCCAGGTCACGTTGACTTTGGTGGAGACGTTACACGTGCAATGAGAGCAGTTGACGGTGCGGTTGTTGTAATATGCGCTGTTGAAGGGATCATGCCCCAAACAGAAACTGTACTGAGACAGGCCCTAATAGAAAACGTAAAACCAGTACTATTTATTAACAAGGTTGATCGTCTCATAAATGAACTAAAACTGGATGGAGACGAACTTCAGCAAAGATTCATAAAAATAATCGCTTCTGCAAACAAAATTATAAAATCAATGGCACCAAAAGAGTTTAAAGAAGAATGGCTTGCCAGAGTAGAAGATGGGAGCGTAGCATTCGGTTCTGCATATCACAACTGGGCTATAAACGTGCCTATAATGCAGAAAACTGGTATAACCTTCAAGGATATTTACCAGTACTGTAAAAATGAAAACCAGAAGGAATTAGCTCAAAAAGCACCGATTACTGAAGTTTTACTTGATATGGTTATAGAGCACCTCCCAAGCCCTGATATATCCCAGAGATACAGGGTTCCAAGTATCTGGACTGGAGACATCGAAAGTGAAGAAGGACAGGGTATGATAAACACAAGTCCAGATTCGCCACTGGCTGTAATGGTGACCAACATAAGTATAGATAAACACGCCGGAGAGATTGCAACTGGCCGTGTTTACGGTGGAACCATAGAAAAGGGTACTGAAATCTACATGGTAGGTTCCATGGGTAAAGCCAGAACCCAGCAGGTTGGAGTGTACATGGGTCCAGAAAGGATCAACACTGACAGGGTTCCTGCAGGAAACATCGTAGCAATAACCGGTGCAAGAAACGCAGTTGCTGGAGAAACAATTTCAGAGCCAGGAAGGAAAATTCATGCATTTGAAGGATTAGAACACATTTCAGAGCCTGTGGTTACTGTAGCTGTTGAAGCTAAAAACACAAAAGACCTTCCAAAACTTATAGAAGTTCTAAGACAGGTTGGAAAGGAAGATCCTACAGTAAGAATAGAAATTAACGAAGAAACAGGTGAACACCTCATTGCAGGAATGGGAGAACTTCACCTGGAGATTATAACCTACAGAATCAACGAAAAAGGTGTGGAAATAGAAACATCACCACCAATTGTTGTATACAGAGAAACAATTACCAGTCAAGCCGGACCAGTGGAAGGTAAATCACCTAACAAACACAACAGATTCTATATAGAAATTGAACCACTTGAAGAAAGCATGTTCAAGGCTTTGCAGGATAAAAAAATCAAAGAAGGCAGGGTAAAAGGAAAAGAAGAAGCAGCAAAATTCATGGAATATGGCCTTGAAAAAGAAGAAGCAAGAAGAGTCTGGGATGTACACGAGAGAAGTCTATTCATAAATATGACCCGTGGTATTCAGCATCTGGACGAAATTAAAGAACTTTTACTTGAAGGTTTCGAAAGTGCACTGGACGACGGCCCAATTGCAAGAGAAAAGGTCATGGGTATAAAAATAAAGCTCATGGATGCAAAAATACATGAAGATGCTGTACACAGAGGTCCTGCACAGGTTCTACCTGCAATAAGAAAAGCAGTATATGGATCCATAATGATGGCACAACCAACACTACTGGAACCAATACAAAAAGTATTTATAAACACGCCGCAAGACTATATGGGTTCAGCAACAAGGGAAGTACAAAATAGAAGAGGCCAAATCGTTGACATGGAACAGGAAGGTGACATGGCAACAGTTGAATCAAAGGTGCCTGTTGCTGAAATGTTCGGATTTGCAGGTGATATAAGATCTGCCACTGAAGGTAGATGTTTATGGTCAACTGAGAACGCAGGATTCGAAAGACTACCCGGCGAGCTTCAAAAACAAATTGTAAGACAGATAAGAGATAGGAAGGGATTAAGTCCTGAACCTTATGGTCCTGACCATTATTTAGGATAAGGTTTTTGATCAACCTTTTTTTCTAAAAAGTATATCTTGAAAATTTAGGGAACCTCCCTATAAAAAAATCTTTAAAAATTGAGTTACAAATTGGTAGAGTATACCGATAACTTAATTAACTCAAGTTACAAATTGTACACTGTTAAACTAATCTATCAACTAAGTAGATGGAGGAATATTAATGGCAAAAGAAAAAGAACACATGAATTTGGCGTTTATTGGACACGTAGACCACGGTAAATCAACACTCGTGGGGCACCTCTTGCTCCAATCCGGAGCTATCGCAGAGCAGCAACTCGCAAAAGGTGAAGACAAGTTCAGATTCGTCATGGATAAATTGACTGAAGAAAGAGAAAGGGGAGTAACAATCGACCTTGCTCATGCAAGATTCGACACTCCAAAATATGAATTTACAATTGTGGACTGCCCAGGTCACAGAGACTTCGTTAAAAACATGATTACAGGGGCATCACAGGCTGACGCTGCTGTGCTGGTAGTTGCAATTGACGACGGTGTAATGCCACAGACCAAGGAACACGCTTTCCTTGCAAGAACACTCGGTATTAATCAGTTAATTATTGCAATTAACAAAATGGATCTTGTGAAATATGATGAAGGAAAATTCAACGATCTAAAACAGGAAGTATCTGACCTGATTAAAACAGTGGCATACAAACCAAGCGAAATAGACTTTATACCACTCTCCGCATTTGAAGGAGACAACATAACAAAATTAAGCGAGAACACACCCTGGTACAAAGGCCCAACCCTCGTAGAATCACTTGACAAATTCACATCACCAGAAAAACCAACAAACTTACCACTACGAGTACCTATTCAGGACGTATACTCCATTACAGGAGTAGGAACAGTACCAGTAGGAAGAGTAGAAACTGGTATAATGAAAAAAGGTGACAACGTTATCTTTGAACCAGCCGGTAAATCTGGAGAAGTAAAATCCATCGAAATGCACCATGAAATGCTCGACATGGCAGAACCTGGTGATAACGTAGGATTCAACGTTAGAGGTGTCGGTAAAAACGATATTAGAAGGGGAGACGTTGCAGGACACACCGACAACGCGCCAAGTGTGGCCAAAGAATTCACAGCACAGATCGTTGTTCTACAACACCCTGGTGTCATCACAGTCGGTTACACACCTGTATTCCACTGTCACACAGCTCAGGTAGCGTGTACATTCCTGGAACTGCAGAAAAAACTCGACCCAGCAACTGGTCAGGTTAAAGAAGAAAACCCAGACTTCCTCAAGACAGGGGATGCTGCGTTTGTAGTGGTTAAACCAACAAAACCAATGGTTATCGAGAAAATCAAAGACATTCCTCATATGGGAAGATTCGCTATAAGGGACATGGGTCAGACTGTAGCTGCTGGAATGTGTATCGACATGGTGAAAGCAAAATAGGTTTATCCTATTCCTTTTTTTATTTTATAGGAGTAATTAGATGCACAAAGCAAGAATTAAACTTACAGGTACAGACCCAGAAAAACTGCAGTTCGTCTGCGACCAGCTACAAAAAATCGCCGAAAGAACAGGTGTAGATCTTTCAGGCCCCATCCCACTTCCAACAAAAAAACTTGTAGTCCCTACCAGGAAATCTCCAGACGGAGAAGGAAAGGCTACTTGGGAAAAATGGGAACTTAGAATCCACAAAAGACTTGTGGGAATCGAAGCAGATGAAAGGGCAATGAGACATGTCATGAAAGTAAACGTTCCAGATAACGTCAGCATAGAAATTGAACTTAAAAGCTAATTCCTTTTTTTAATAGCTTCAAAACCATTTTACAGCTTAAATTTAATTTAAGCGTAAACATCTTTTTATTTGACGGATAACCAGCCCAAACTTGCAAAATATTAATTTTGCAGCCTGAAAATATGATTTTCGTTGGCTTTTAGAAAAAGTTTGATCAAAATATCCCTCACTAAAAAAAAAGATAACTAAAACCAAATGCCGGGATAGCCTAGCCAGGGAAGGCGCGGGACTTGAGATCCCGTGGAGCTGTGCTCCTCCAGGGTTCAAATCCCTGTCCCGGCGTCCTAATATTGCTTTTCAAAGGTCCTCTGGTATTCTATTATAATAATTAATTTTTTATTTATTATCAAACATAATAGATAATGGTGATATATTTTATGTGTTCTGCTGGCGGACCAATGATCGATATGGATCTAAAAAAAGCAAAAATTAAGAAATATGTTTGCAAAGACTGCGGAAAGAAATTTAAAGTTTTATCAGGAAAACCTAAATGTCCAGAATGTAAATCAGCAGACATAGATCAGCAATAAGCAATTTCGTTTTTCTTTATTACTTCAAAGCTTGTTGAACTTCTTTACTAAATACAGATCGGATGAGATTATTTAACCTGAGCATAAAAGCTAATTATAATCCATACAGTCAGGATAATCTAGAAGGGTAGGTGCGGGACTTGAGATCCCGTGGAGCTGTGCTCCTCCAGGGTTCAAATCCCATCCCATCGTACTATCCATATTTACTTTTAAGAAAAATTATTTGGAAGTGGAAAATATAGACCTTCCAATTCTATTTTCAGAATTACTTCTTCCGCATTTTACCTTTTTTTTAATCTATTTATGCTAGACTCAAATGCACTGATAAGCTTGGTTCTCTCAAAATTCATGTCTATCATATAAGCTGGGCATTTTCCACTTTTTAGATTTTTTTAACCTTCTTAATATTCAAATTTTTCTAAAAAAAATCGCAAAATATGCCGTGGACAAATTCCAGAGTGATTAGCAATGTCAGTTTTTGTATTCCGTCCTTTTATGCGGTATGAAAAGATCTAAAACTCATGGCTGTAGCATTCAATGTAAAACAAACCACGGAGGACATCCCCCCTAAAACACCCCCTCCACAACCAAATACCAATGCTTCAATTCTTCCCCATATATAAAACCTGCTTCTTCTTACTCCCGTAGCGGTAAACAGTAATTCCCTTACATTTCATCTGGTAAGCCAGTATGAAAACCTTTCGAACATCCGCGGGAGTTGCAGAGGCAGGTAGATTCACTGTTTTAGAAACCCCATTATCCACACACTTTTGAAATGCAGCCTGCATCCTCACCTGCCAGGCAGGATTCACCTCATGGGCAGTTACAAACAGTTTTTGGACATCTTCTGGGATTTCACTCATGCCTTTGAGGGAACCGGTCCTGGCGATTTTTATCATGAGTTCTTCGCTGTAAAATCCCCTCTCACGGGCCATATCTTCAAATAAAGAATTCACTTCCAGCATTTTAGTGCCTTCCATAACTTCTCTCTGGAAAGAAACCGCAAAGAGCGGTTCTATACCGCTCGAGGCACCAGCAATTATACTTAAAGTGCCTGTGGGGGCGACGGTAGTGGTGGTGGCATTTCGCATAGCGAGAAAGCCTTCTCTATCCCATTTACTTCCTTCAAAAGAAGGAAAAGACCCTCTACTTTTGCCCAGTTCTACCGAAGTCTCCCTGGCCGTTTCACTTATGAAGCTCATGAGTTTTTCAGCTATGTCCAGTGCCTTTCCAGAGTTATAGGGGATTTTGAGCATGATAAGCAAGTCCGCAAAACCCATAACTCCCAGGCCAATTTTTCTGGTTTTTAGAGTTTGGGCCTCTATTTTAGATAGAGGGTACTGATTGGCATCGATAACATTATCAAGAAAATGCACAGCAATTTTAACTGTTCTTTCCAGCTTATTCCAAAGAATTTCGCCGTTGTTAACCATTCTGGCCAGATTTATAGATCCTAGATTACAGGACTCGTAATCCAGGAGTGGTTGCTCGCCGCAAGGATTAGTTGCTTTTATTGATCCCAGATTAGGGGTGGGATTGGTACGATTTACCTCATCTATGAATAGGATCCCGGGGTCTCCTGTTTTCCATGCCATTTTCACCATTAAATCAAAAATCGTTCTGGCAGGGATTGTTTTAGTCACTTTCCCGTTCCTGGGATTAATCAGTTCTATATCCTGGTTATCGTGAACTTTCTGCATGAAATTGTCACTTACAGCCACTGAAAGGTTAAAATTTGTTAGTACACTTCCATAGTCTCCTTTCTCTTCCTCTAAATTGTTATAACTGCCCTTATTTCCGACTGATTTTAATTCTTTTTTTCCTTTAGCATTTATGAATTCCGATATATCTGGATGATTAACATTCAGGATGCCCATGTTCGCTCCTCTTCTCCGACCGCCCTGTTTTATCACCTCAGTGGCCACGTCATAAATACGCATAAATGATATGGGTCCAGATGCAATTCCTTTGGTGGAACGAACCACATCTCCTGCAGGCCTGAGTTTGGAGAATGAAAAACCAACCCCCCCTCCAGATTTATGGATAAGGGCCATATATTTTAATGAATTGAATATCCCTTCTATCGAGTCTTCAACAGGCAAAACGAAACATGCAGATAGCTGGCTCAAAGAGGTGCCAGCATTCATCAAAGTGGGGGAATTGGGAAGAAAGTCCATACAAGTCATTAACTTGTAAAATTCATCCGTAAGACCCTCTGTATCAGCATTCTCATCGTACTTAAGATCCATCTTGGCCACAGAAAAAGCTACCCGCTTAAACATCTCCGCAGGAGATTCTACTACCTTTCCTTCTTTATCCTTTATAAGATATCTTCTCTCTAAGACTTTCCGGGCATTTGTGGAAAGTTCCAGGTCAAATAAATTTGAATTTCCATGTTTATTGATGTTTTACACCCCACCAAAAACATTTCCTCAATTGTTTACAGTCTTCTCGATTGATTAAAACAAATCCTGTGTTTTTATTTGATTTATATCCTATAAATTTTTTATGAGCTTCCATATACTTTGATTAAAAAAGCCATTTCCAGTTTAAACGAAGCTAAAAAAATGGAATGATTATCCACAGAAAGTGTAAAACTCGATTTATTCTAAATTGTGATCAAAAACTGCATATATGAACAGTAACTGCTGCCATTACAGATTTTACTAAGCAAACAATAACTTAGATTGCGCCGAATATCAAGATTTTCGACTAAATTCTGAAAAACAAGTTTTTCCCCTCCAGATTAAGAATTTTAATAAATCCTGTCCATTTTAGAGCTATATATCCTATAGAATAAAAAAAACATTAGTTCTCAAACGCTCTTCCTCAATGCACATTATTTATTGATCACAATATTATTCATGCCGAGGGTTTAGTTAAAATGTTAATTCTAGCTGGATAAGTCCTTATTATCACAGGAGGAGTTTGAATGGATATTTGGCCCGTTATTCCTGAAATAAGAGTTTGGATTCAGACAATTGCCGCCATAATATTAGTAATACTTGCTATATGGAGTTATAAAAGAAAGAAGAATGGAGATAAGTCAAAATAAATAATATATTTCTCATTGTTTATTACACGAAAAGCTATTTACAAAATCAGCGCCTTTACTTTCAACTAATTTTTTAAATGTTACTAATTCTTTTTTAGATTGTTTAATCATCTTAAAACGAAGTAAGGGGAGCAGTAATTTTAAAATAAATGTATTTCCTTTCCCTGACCATCTTATTTTCATTTCTGTTTTATTATCTTTAGATTTAAGCGTCGTTTCGACTGTAGCAGTTAAAACATCTCCTGTAACCTCTGATACGTATTTTTTGCCCGGATCAGAATATATCAATTTGTCTTCCATTACATATGAACGGCCATTTTGCAGGTAAGATAAACGCCCAATTGAACCAACTTCGCCTGGTTCTCCTTTTATTATCTCAAACTTTTCCAGATACGTTGTCCAGTAAGGGAAATTATCCGGATTCATCAAAGCCTCTACAACAACATTTACAGGTTGATTTATTATCGTGCTTGCTACAAATTCTGTCATATTTTTCCACCCTAAATTTACTGGTTTCGCCTGATGCCAATTTTAAAACTGAATCACCAGATTCCTGGCAATAATCTGTATCTTACCTCATTTGTATATTCCATGTATCCTTCTAATTCTCTCTGCAGGGTTTCATCCTCAAGATAGGTTCTTATAACAAGCAAAAACACTGCAATTACCGCTGGAATTAATCCCCAGAACGAACCAAGAACTAATGGCATGGCAAGTGTATAAAGTATCCCTCCAAAGTATCCAGGATGTCTAAGGTAGTGATATGGGCCGCTTTTACAAACTGTGTGATTCCTATCCTTCTGGATACGAACAACCGATGAAAAGAATTTGTTCACCTTTTTTGCCCATAATGTGATTATCTGTCCAATCGTATACATCACGATCCCTATGATGACCATAAAAATAGGGATCCGTGGTTCCCAGGTAAAACGCCCTCCATCCAGGACTGATATTATAAGAATCGCAAAAAAGACAGGTACAGAAACAATAAAGAAGATTTTATCCCATCTCTTCATACCTTCTCCAGGTTTTAACCTTTCCTGTATTAATTCAGGAGGTAGTAAGAAATAGGAGAGCAATATAAAAATAATGTTCAATCCATTGAACACCCATCCCTGCCAGTAATCGATACGCCCTGCACCAATAAAGGTTATAGCAATCATTAATACAAGGAAAGAAATGGTAAAAAGTAACTTTCCTTCTGCTTTTCCCAGCTTACTTACCTGATTGGTCATATTTATACCATCTTATAAAAATCCTTTATATGCTGTAATAGAGTTATAGAGAGCCAATGAAACCCTATATGATCTTACATTCGGTTTATTTACAAAATCTTCTATCTTCATTAAAAAAATAATTTCTTTTAACTATAAAATTTTTTTTGTAAGTCATGAACTAACAGTTATCTGCAAAATGAATTAACAGTTTCAGTCTGGGGTAGAAAATTAATTAAAATTGAATATGTTAGGAAGTAGAAATCCAGTATACTAATGATAATTGGCATCATTCCATTGTTATATATTAATATCAATGATTGCATGGTTTATGGGCATTTTTAGAAGCCGTGAATCTAAAAAATTAAACTTGAGGGTAAAATCATCAGCAAAAAATTAATTGTTTTTTATCCCGGAAATCAGGAGACTATTAAACTGCAGCCATTTACATGGCAGAAGATTTGGAATCTAATGGATATGGAGTTAAATTATCAGATTAAGATCCATTGAACCTTATAAACCTCGGAATAAGATGTCAAGATCTTGGGAAGCCCACATATGGGGGGAATCCCACAGAGCCTGTAATACTTATCTAAATATGTTTAAACCTCCAGAAAACATTACTATAGGAGTTTATGCTTTATCTGGAGGTAAAAAAACAGGATTCTAATGTAGTAATGGAACAAATTCTTAAAAATAAGTAGTGCCGGTTAAAGTTGCTACTAAGTTTGAATTTACCGCATTTAGAGCATCATCAGACAAAAATCTATGTTCCAAATTTTGTATCAGATCTTTTAAGTTAAATTTTTTTCCATATTATAATTCCATTTTTTAATCAGTTGTTTCAGGATTAAATTCCATATTGGACTTTATTTTTTCTGGATCAATATAACCTTCAAGCTGCCATGGTCCACGGTAATACGGTCTATTACCAATAAAACGCAGATTCAGTGCTTTAGAGGGGCATTCCTTAAAACACCTGAAACATGAAACACACCGGCCATGATTTATGATGGGTTTCTTTCTATTCACCTGGATAGCCCCGGAAGGACAGATTTCCTCACATTTCATACAGGCTATGCATTTTCTGCTATCGATTACATAAACAAATACTTTAATCAATTTTAAAACAAATAGTTTGATCACTTTGATGATGGCCAGGCTGGTAGCCCCCAGGTAGTGCTTATAGGTACTATCAAAGTATCCGTCACCGCTTTCTGCATTATCAGTGATTTTGCAGCCAAATTCAATTGCTCTTTCCAATTCTTTCTTTTTAAGGGGGTATTTCTGTGCTTGTTCCTTTAAATAAATAATTCCATCCATACAACCCTGGAAGGTCATCTCAAATCCGCCGATTACTTTTCCATTATTCTTTTCCACAATTTTAATCATTTCACTGGTAGATCCGAAATGTACCATGCCTGCAGTAGAAAATAAAAATACCTTTTTACCATTAAAATCAAAATCTTTAACCCAATCTTTAATGGGCTCTGCAAAACCTCCATATATGGGAGCACCGATACCTATGACATCAGCATCTGCCAGATCATATCTACCTGCTTTGAAGTCTTCAATACGAACCAAATCTGGCTTTAATCCCCTTTTTTCCAGGCCCAGTGCAATCAGTTTAGCTACATATGCCGTATTATTTGAAGAAGAAAAGTAAATAAGAGGTATATCCATGAATATTCCTTCCTTTTTTCACTGAGGTTATTTTGTGACCATATACCTAAACTTTTTTTTATTCCTGATAATAAAATCATAAAATAGTTAAAAATGGGAAAAAATGTTTTAATTCATGGAAATAAATTACAACTAAACCTATTAAAGCCTTCAATATTATATTAACTAAATTGGCAGCAGATTTTTAAATGAGTGTTTAAAAATCATATTCCAGTAGAATAATCTGAAATCAGTAATCAACCTTCAAACTGGCAATATACTCATGTCCCTTCAAATCGTTCATCCTCACCGTCTCATCAATCACAATTTCAGATTTCTACCGAAATGTTCCACACAATAATTAAGTAACAAAGGGCAATTCCCGCATCTATAGGAATGTACTTTCTTGTGAGTGGCGCTCTTAAAAAACCTGGTTTAAATGAATAGATGTGTATCAACATTTATCACCTGTAAGAACCATAATTGCTGGTTTCCTGCAGACGGGGGAAGGCGGGCCGCTTCCAGTAAATCATCTGCACCTTCAATGTCGCTTATCTCATTTAGAGGTTTCCTCTTAAATTCTGAAACACTGGTTCTAATATAATGATCCTTCAGGCTTTCCAAACGCCGTGAAAATCACAAATTCCAGTTCTAAACTATCCAATAATTCTTTTTTTTGGGCTTTGGAGTTTCCTGCCAGCTGCTATCAATACCATTTGCAGATAAGAACATATCCATCTGCTGCAGCATAAATCCAATATTAATTAAATAACATTCTTGACCTGGGAAAACGCGACTATAGTGCGGTGCCTTTAACATCAGCTTTCTTTTAACCTCATCCGACCTTACGATCTTCAATTCGGTTTTAATGTCATCGTACATTGACTTTAAAGTGTTTAGATGGTTTGAAATCTCTTTTAATATATCTTCATCAAGAAGGGTTGGATCAAAGTTTTCTGATTGATTTAAGCTTAAATATTGTGGAGTAAAGATCATTATTTTCCATTTTTCCACCGGTCCATTTTTCTGTGCTATTCCATTAATTCAAAACTTTAAAATTAGATTATTTTTCATCTTTTTGAGGCTGTCCCGTAATTAATTTTTACACCAGAGATTTTTGATTTTATTTATGGATTTGGAGAGCCTTGGAAAATCCATGATTTTAGGGGGTATCGAAAATTCCTTTAAATTTTAGAAAAATGCTAATCATTTTTCTAACTCCTGAAAATCTGTCAAAAATCATATTTTACGCATCGAAAACAGAGTTTTTCGAATGCTTCGATTTTTGAGGGTTTTGCTGTTTAGGAATCAAAAAGATTCCCTTC
>DAVZ01000033.1 GCA_002505765.1 Methanobacterium sp. UBA176
CGTGTGAAGTAACATAGGCAAAACTCTGCAACTCTTTATTAGAACATTCCAGGTTCATTATTGCTTCTTTAAGTTCTTTTGTCCGATCTTTAACCTGTTCTTCTAAATTATCAGCAAGAGTCTTGTATTTTTCTTCACTCTCCTTTAATGCATGGTTTGAGATCAGTCGATTAATAGCAATGGAAATATAATCAGACACGGTTTTCATTACTTCAATTTCTTTAGATTTAAAGGTGGATCGAGATTTAGTTCCAAAAGCAAGAGCTCCAACACTTTTGCCTTCAATTAAAAGTGGATGGCATGCATAAGCCTGGACCCCATAGGATTTTACCAGTTTTACTATGGGATCAGGAGTTTTAATGTTTCCTGCGGTTATTGTGTGTGATTCTGCTGCACATCCACTTACTGCAAAACTGTAATCTAACCATTCAATTCTTTTTGCTTCCAAATCAGGAATGCCCGCATAAGCATTTAAATGGAGGCAATTTCTTTCATTGTCAATGAGGTAATTGAAGAATACCTCACACTCTAAAAATTCCATAGTCTTTTTGCAAAGGTTATCAATGATATTCTGGGGATTTTCAATGGCAAGAAGATTACTTGCAAGGTCAGCTAAAAGTTTATCCCGCTGATAATTCCATATAAGTTCCTTTTCAGCCTCTTCTTGCTTAGTTATATCTGATATCTGTACCAAAAATCCGGTTTTACTTGAGATAATTAAAACACTAATATAAATAATCCCTGATTTTTTAGCATTATAAAAACTGGTCTTTTTGAAATCTTCAAAATTAATAAGGGTCTTAAACTTTAAATTTCCCTTTTCAATTAATTTGTTCCTGTTTATTTTAATAATGGGATTTTTAAATAGATTCATTCCTTTTATATGGTCTAAATTAGAGATACCTATAATTTCTAAGGCTGCAGGATTAACATTCATTAAATTGCCTTTTTTATCAAAGATTAGAATACCAATTAATAAATCTTCATAATTTATCTGGTTATTTAAATTATTACTTTTATCTATTAATTTCTCTATTTTATGCAGTCTTTCCACAAATATCCCTAACATATTTTATTTAAATAATATTCTAAAACAAAATTATATGTTTATATTTAGTTTTCATAATAAATTAAATTTCTGATTTTTAAAGAATTCTTCTTAAAGGTTATTTTAAAATAATTAAGTCAGCCATTAAAAAAGCTAAAATCAAATAGATTAATTATTAATTTAATCTGAAACCAAAAAGCAGCCTGATTATCTAAATTATTACTTAAAAACAGTAATTATTTTATTATTGACTTCAAAAGTTATTTTCTCCTTCAATAATAAATAATTATTTGAATCAATAGAAAATTAAAAAATTAATAAAGGAATGGTTTATATTCCCTTAAATATTTCATCTAGCTGTTCTTTTTCGGGCGGTTTAGTTAATAAACTGACAATAACTGTTATTAAGAATGAAATAGGCAGTGCAATAACAATTGAATCTACTGTAGGCCAGGGATTAGTACCTATAAGTACTACCTGGCCTGTAAGAGCCTTACAAATACCCAGTGCTGCCGCTGATTTTTTGTATTCAAACACGAGCCAGAACACGCTTATTAATGTTCCAATTACCAGGCCAGAAATCACTCCTGCTTTTGTGGATCTTTTCCAGAATAGCGCAAATGCATACATACTCAGAAACGCCGCGGCTGTAATACTAAACCAGATTGCTGTACCAACAGCTATGATACCTGCTGGGAGAATTAAACCCAGAATAACAGCAATTATAACTGCTATTGTTATTCCTGCCCTGGCAACGAGTACAGATGATTTACCCTTTGTTCCAGTGACTGTTTCATAAACATCTCTTCCAATGGCTGTTCCCTGCACGTGGAATTGGGATGAAAGCGTAGACATGGCTGCTGAAAGCAGAGTAATCATGAATAGATATGCAAACCATAATGGCATCGCAGAGGTAATGAATGTTGGAATTATTTTATCCATATTACCTCCAGCCACTTGAATGGCTATCTTTCCAACTGTGTCAAAGAAGTAAACGTTGGAAAGTGCCCCCACGACAAATGCGGTACCTGTCATCATGAATATGAATATCCCTCCGATGAGTACAGCTCTGTTTAGTTCACGGTTTGATTTAACGGTCATAAATCTTACTGCAAGCTGTGGCTGTGATAAAACACCTATACCAACTCCCAGGATTAAAGTACTGACTAAGGTCCACCAGAATGGGCTTCCCAGAGCAGGCATGGATGTCCAACCAGTAAACCCTGTAGCCGCCGCTTTCGCTGTGGCCTGGGCTGGCACTACATTAATTAAATTGGTAAGTGCCTGATTACCTGCAGTGACTCCTCCAAGTATCCAGTAGATTGAACCCAATAGAATAACCATTCCTACAAACATTATTGTCCCCTGAAGGGCGTCAGTGTACATCACACCCCTTAAGCCACCGAAAACCACGTAAACTGCCACGATCATGGCCATTATCACCAAAGCTATTGTATAATCTATTTGCAATGTAGTTTCCACGAATCTGGCCATTCCAATTAAAACTACTGAGGCATATAGTGGCATCCCAAGGAATATTACTGCTCCTGAGAAGTACTGAATAAATTTACTGTTATAACGTCTGGATAGAAACTCAGGGAAAGTTAAAGCGCTTAAGTTATGCCCCATTTTCCTTGTACGTTTTCCAAATAAGACAAAAGCGATAAAAATACCTACAATAATGTTTAATACAGTTAACCATAAAAGACCCATTCCGTAAACACCGGCTGTACCACCGAATCCTACTATTGCTGCTGTACTGATGAATGTGGCACCGTAACTTAGTGCCATGATAAATGGATGTGTTTTTCTTCCGGCAACCATATAATCGTCAGCACTTTTAGTCCTCTTCCAGGCTATATATCCAACGTAACCTACCAATAAAAGGTATATTAATACTACAATAGTTAATAAAAATGTATTTTCCATTTAATCACAACCTATCCTTCTTCATCCCATAATCCCAATTCTTTTTCTTCCATTTCTTTTTCTTTCTTGTGCCATTCCATTTCTTCTTTAATCTGTTCCTCTTCATCTTCTCCGCCTTTATTCCAGTTTAAAGCTCCATAAACTACACATGACAACATGCTTAAAATGCAGAGGATATAAGCCCCCCATATCCAGGGATCGTCAATTCCTAATACCATCATTTTCACCTCCTTTCACATTTTAAAACTGTTCAACTATAGATTGATGACTATAATTGAAAATAAGAACCTTTTATACTTATCTATTTGCAATTTTAACAATATGCAGAAATTATTCAGTTAAACAGTAATTTTCTAAAATTATTTTAGGCTTTTGGTAATTTAAATATATTTTGTTTAAAATAATACCTTTAAAAAGCTAAATTAATATGTAGGACAAACCTGTGTCATTGAACTGGCATGAAAAAACTTTGGTGTATAAAGATAAAATGTTGATTAGGAAAGGTAGATACTGAATTTGAAAGACCAATGAGTAATATATTTTATTAGAAAGTAAATTAAATTCCATGTTTCGGATAAAATAAGCATCGAAAGCACCAGAATTGTATCCTGGATTTGATGGAAGGAATAATATTATAAAGCAATTGATTAATATTGATGAATCCTGTTCAAAATAAAAATTAACTTATTTAATGATAATACATCTTATTTAACTAAATATCAGTGTAATACTAAATTATATTAGATATTTAATCACATTATTAAGGTGAAACCATGGATTTAACAAAAAAAGAGATTGAAATACTTCAGGAACAGTTGATTCTTATCTATAAATTAATATATCAGGATAGCACTTATAAATCATTTTATTTTAGGGATATAGACACTGGTAAACATCCTGAAAGCAAAAGTCATTTAATAAACAAATTTAATGAACTTGAAAATTCGGAAAGCATGTTAAAAAGTTGTATTATGGAGTTAGAAAAAATTAAAGAAAGTAAAGACATTAATGATGATTTTTTTTATAAAATAATGGCAGAATACAGGTTAAGAGATTTAAAAGAGAAATATAATATAGTTGATGTTGAGGATATCGATAAATTAGGGATAGAAAAGGTGCTTAAAAAAATTAATTAATATCTTTATTCATTTAAACATTTTTTCTGGATTTTCATCAGAGGGTAAGGTAAAGAAAAATGTAGAACCCGTTCCATATTCAGATTCGGCCCATATTTGGCCGCCGTGCCTTTCTACAATTTTTTTGGCAACTGAAAGTCCAATTCCAGTTCCGCTGTATTTTTCTCTGGTGTGTAACCTCTGGAAAATGGTGAATATACGGTCTTTGTACTGGGGTTCGAATCCTATTCCATTATCAGATACAGAAAATATATATTCATTGTTTTCTTTATCTTTTCTGGCTGTAATATTAATTTTGGGCGGAATTTCTGACTTCCTGAACTTAATTGCATTTCCAATAAGATTCTGGAATAATTGTGAAAGCTGGCCAGAATCAGCATACACATCTGGTAATGGGTCACTGGTTATTAAAGATTTGTTCTCGTCAATCGCTACGCGGAGGTTTGAGATTACATTTTTAAGCACTTCTTCAGTGTGTGTGAGTTTAAATTCCTTTTTCCTTGTTGATACTCTTGAATAATCCAGTAAATCATTAATCAGTATCTGCATTCTTTTTGCAGCTTCTACAATGTATTCTATAAATTCATCAGCATCTGAATCCAATCTATCCTTATAACGCTTTTCCAGTAACTGGGTGAAACTGGCAATGGTGCGCAGCGGTTCCTGCAAATCGTGTGAAGTAACATAGGCAAACTGCTGCAATTCATTATTAGAACGCTTTAATTCTTCTATAAGCATTTTTTGGTTTTCTTCTGCCTTTTTAATATCTGTTATATCCTGGATAGTTCCCATCATCTTAACAGCCTTTCCGTCACTGTTAAGAACGACTTCTGCCTGGTTTCGCACTATTTTCTGGGAATTATCAGGTAGAATAATACTGTGATCGATGCAATATGGCTTTTTCTTGTTCAAGGCCTTTTTTACCGATTCATTTACAAAATCCCTGTCATCTGGATGAACCTGACTTAAAAATGCTTCAAATCCAGAATCAAAACTTTCTGGATTTAATTCAAAAATTCGATAAATTTCGCCGGACCATGATAATTGGTTTGTATTGATGTTCCAGTTCCAGTTTCCAATATGGGCCATTTTTTGGGCTTTAGCAAGATTTCTTTGGCTATTTTTAAGTTCTTTCTCTGCTTTTTCCCTTTCTTCTAGTTCAATTTTCAGCATTTCATTTGCTGTTTTAAGTTCTCTGGTACGTTTTTCAACCCTTATTTCCAGTTCATTTTTTGCTTTTTCCAGGGATTCTTCTATCTGTTTACGTTCTGTTATATCCTGTTCAACGCAGATTATCTTAAGGGGATGACCTGCAAAATCAGTAGCTACTTCCCCTTGACATGAAATCACCTTTAAATCTCCATCAGGGCGAAATATGCGAATTTCATAGCTAAATGGCTTGTGATCATTTAGGGCATTCATTAGGACCTCATCCACCACGTTTTGGTCCTCTGGATGCACCATATTAAAAATACTATCAAATTTTGCCCCCCTTTGATCAGGATCAAGACCATAGATGTTATACAACTCATCAGACCATGTAATTACATTATCCTGGATATCCCATTCCCAGTTACCAGCGTGGCCGATTCTTTGAGCTTCCTGGAGCTGTTTATAGTTTTTTTCAAGGGTTTTCCTTATTTTAACAGGTTCTGTAACATCGTGCATTAATAGGAGCGTACCCATATAATTTTTATTATTATAAAAAGCTTTCACTGATGATTCTATTGTTATTTTTTCACCATTGCTTTTAAAACAGACGTTTTCCCCATGCCATGTTCCTGAAGTTTCTAACTGGCGAAGGGCACGTTTTTTGTCATCTTTACTTATCCATCGATATCCTATAATTTCTGATAATATTTTTCCTTCCACATCTTCAAAATTAAAGCCAAATAATTTTTCTGCACCTTCGTTCCAGTAAAGTATATGGTTCTGGTGGTCTACAGTTATAATTGCATCATTAACCTTGGATAGGATATCTGCCTGAAATTCTATTTCATCTTCTTTATCTTTAAGCGGAGTAATATCGTCCATTATGACATAAACTGATTTTAAAGAGTTATTATCATTAAATTCAGGGATATAACGTGTATTATAGTATTTTAACTCTCCGAATAAATTTAATCGAAATTCAAAGCTTTGAATTTCTCCAGTTTTAAATACTTTATCTAAAATAGTTTCAATATTGTCTAGATATTCATCAGGAATACTTAATTCTCTGTCGGTTTTCATCTTGCATTTTTCTGGATCTATGTCCCAAATCTGTCCAAATGCAGGATTAGCGTATATATGACGGAACTTTTCATCGTAAATGGTAATTGCTTCAGACAGGTGCTTGGAAAGTGCCTCAAAATCTTTTATATCTTGTTTACTATGACCAGTAATTCTGGTATCCGATTTGGGGGAATGATGAATTTCATTGAATCTTTCTGCTGGCTGCTGGTGAATGTTTGTTTTTTCGGGGAATATATTCACTCCAGTGTTCTTTTCCATACCTTCCACCTTTAAGTTAGAGAATTGTAAGAAAACTTAAATGATCGTTGAATATGGTATATTGGACGTTTCTTATTATTATATTTTGTTATTTGGGTATTATATGCTCTAAGGGAAGTTTAAAAAAATTATTTGAAATTATATAATTAAAAAATAATCAAATAATTAATAAAATGATAGAAAATACTGCTGGGCGATTCAATCTTTTTTTAGTTTACTGATATCTGCAGCAATTACGACTCCTAAAATAATCTGCCCATTTTTATCCTTTATTGGAGTAGAACTAACGCTAAGTATCTTCTTTGTTCCATTTTCAGACAAAAGTGATATTTCTTCACCTGTAACCACTTCGCCAGTGGTTATTGAACGCGCTAAAGGCCATTCTTCAGGTTTATATGCACTACCGTCAGAATGAAATCCCTTATAAGTACTGTAGTCTTCAATACTCTCCGAGGGTTTATATGGCTGTTCCCAAATTTTTTCAAACTGTTCATTAACCCTTATTAACCTTCCTGAAGGAGCTTCAGCAACAGCAACAGATACGGGAATATTATTTAAAACTGTATCCAGAAGTTTTTGTTCATATATTAATTGTTCCTCAGTTTTTTTCTGTTCTGTTATATCTCGTGTAATGCTTCCTATTATGATCCCTCTTTCAGTTTTAATTGGATAAGTAACTGATTGTGTAAACCTTATTTCTCCATCAGGGCGTTGAATTTTACGATCTAATGGTTTGTTTATCCACTCTGCCTTACCAGTCTGCAGAAATTGTAAGATTGTGCCTTGTATGTATTCGTATAATTCCGGAGTTTTTTCTTCTTCAGGTAGTAATTCATATTGTGATTCCCAGACTGGTTTACCAATAAATTCATCTCTTTTTACTCCGGTTATTTCTTCCATACCTTTATTCCATTCAATAAGGATACCTGATTCGTCCATTATTGAAATACCATCTGTAGATTGCTCTATTGTACTTCTGAATTTTTCTTCACTCTCAAGTAAATCCATTTCTGCTTTTTTCTGTTCTGTTATATTTCTAACTGTTTCAATAGCACCATAAAGATTTTTATCTTTATCATAAAGTGGTGATGCCTTAACGAATACGTAAGCTCCTTTTCCCCCAAATAGGTTATTTACAAATACTTCTGCAAATAAGGTAGTTCCTTCCCTTTTTACATAACTGTATTTTGATTCTATTTCTTTTTCATCTAAAAAAATCAGATCTATTACTATTGGCCTTTTTTCACCATAAAATGGTACTGAATAAGCATAATCACCTTTTCCAATTATTTCTTCTTTGTATACACCTGTCATTTCTTCAATAGCTTTATTCCAGGCAATAACTATTTTGTTTTCATCAATTACAAAGGTAGCATCAGGTAGAAATTCAATAATATCCTGGAGTTTTTGATTTGCTGCCAGTATTTCTTCTTCTGCTTTTTTTTGTTTAGTTATATCTGTGCTTAATGTAATGTATATGTCCTCTTTCGGTACGAATGCAGTTACTGAAAAATATTTATCTAAAGGAGCAAAATAAGTCTGGTATTTCTTCCCTCTTCCTGTAGATATAACTTCATAAGCTATCTTAAGCTCTTCCTGAGCAGTTTCGTATCCATAAAGGTCTGTTATATTTTTTCCGATTAATTCCTTCTTCAATGATTTGCGCTGTCTGTAGGCTGCAAGATTTGCATATATCACAGTAAGATCTATTATTTTATCAGAACCATAACGTACTGGGGTATAAACGATCACACCTTCCTGCATATATTCAAAAAAGCGATAATCTAAATCAGGTAAGGGTCCATATTCTTCTGTTTCAATACTTTCTTCATCATCAGCGAAGTCTGGTCTTCTATTATTCATAGAAACTTCTCCTACTATCCTGTGAGTACATTATATTAAACTAGTTTGATTTAATTATGGGATTATTATGAATTATTATATGATTTCAGGCATAAATATTGTTCAGTATTATTTTATTAAATATATGGGTTTTTGATTAGAAAATTTTTGCTCCTTTGTTAGTTAAAAAATTTTTATGGAATCTTTACATTTATTTACTATTAGTTTCATTAATTCAACCTATAATTCTATTTTATAAAGCATTTTGCTAATTAAACTATTTTACAAGAATTTTAAATATTTTATTTAAAATTAGAGATTTTAAGTTTATTAATATATTTTCATACTAATATGTTGATTTTTTATGAAATTTGATAAGTCAACTCTACTAATAGCAATAAATTAAATTATAATTACCTTTATTTATAATAAAATAAATTAACGGCGTTTTAAGTATTTTTTTAGGATTTTTAATGAATTTTCATGATATTAGAAAATATTAGTTTATTTAACATTTTTTTCTATGATAAAATTAGATGCATTAAAACTAAATAGTAATATATTTATTTAATAACTTAATAATATATTAATAAGAAGATTATCATGGGGATTTCTATAAGTTCAAACATGAATAGCAAAAAAAGGGCGGACATGAATAAATCATTAACCATTTTTAAAAAAAGGTATCAAAGCCACATAGATTACTAATAGACGAAAATCTTCTTATTTAAAAAATAAATAGGTGAGGAATTTTGAAAAGCACTAAGAAACTAAAAAAGGAGCGAATATTTTCAATGGTAGCGATTGGTCTACTGGCTATAATATTTTCCATATCGACGGCTAGTGCTGCATCTGATGTATATGTGGGCAATAACGGAAATGATTCAGATGGATTTGGTACTTTAGACAATCCATATAAAACTATTGAATATGGAATACAAAAAGTCGATGTTAATGGAAATGTGAATTTAGCTGCCGGAACGTACACTGGAACTGGAAACAGAAATATAACCATTAGTAAAAATGTTGCCATTGTTGGAGCAGGTATGAACAATACAATAATTGACGCAGAAGGTGCAAGTAAAGTATTTACAATTGACCCATTGGTTTCAGTTATTATCAAGGACCTAACAATTCAAAACGCTAAAAACAGCTTTCCTTTGAATGGTACTGGTGAAACTATGGATGATCTTGGGGGCGCCATTAATAATAAATATGGGTCCTTGCTAGTTGAAAATGTTAAGTTTGTAAATAATCAGGGCCATAAAGGTAGTGGTATAGCTAATACTGGAGATTTAACAGTTCGTAATAGTATTTTTATCAATAACCACGACAATGAATGGGGAGGAGCTATTATGAACATGGGCAGTCTGGTAGTTACTAACAGTATCTTTACATCAAATATTGGAGACACCGAAGGTGGAGCTATATTTAATCATAATGAAGCAACAATTACTGGCAGTACCTTTGAAAATAACGTTGCAGGTAATTTGGTTGTAGGGGCTCCTGGAAAAGGTGGAGCTATCTTCAGTGTTAACATGTTATTTAATAGTATTTTAACAGCAAACAACAACCGTTTCATCAATAACAAGATGTTAGAGTCAGACCCTAGCTTCTTCTTGCCAGGTTCATCAGGCCCTCAATTTAACGACATATATGTGGATTCACAATATGATTTTGCTTCTACTAGTGATGTATCTAAAAACTGGTGGGGTCAATCAACTGGTCCAAAAGCAGGCCAGTATTTCAAGTTTAGTAACAACGGTACTATTACATATGAACCATGGTTGACTTCAGATCCAAATAATCCAGATACAACTCCTCCAACAGTCACAGCAACTCCAAAGGGCGGAACATATTCCAGTGCACAGAACGTTGTCCTGACTGCAAATGAAGCAGCTTCAATTTACTACACAACAGATGGAAGTACCCCGACAAAATCAAGTACTCTGTATTCAGGTCCAATAAGCATATCATCCTCTAAAACATTGAAATTTACTGCATGGGACACTGCAGGCAATCAGGGTTCAGTATATACTGAAGTATACACCATTAGCAGCGCAGCTAAACCTGATTTAAGGGTGGATAGTGTTACTACAGGTGGTAATACTGTAACTGGTGCTGGTTATGTGGTTAGTGGTTCTGTGAAGAATTATGGCGGAAGTGTTACTAAAATGTTCTATGTGTCCTTTTATCTTTCAACAGACACTACTAAGAGTGATAATGACCGTTATATTGGTGCCACCACTGTTAATGGTTTGGGTGGTGGTTCTTCTGTTGATGCACAGTTAACAGCTACAATTCCCAGGAATGTTGCTCAGGGGAATTATTACATTATAGCGGTAGTTGATGTAAATAGGCTTGTAGCGGAGTCAAATGAGGCTAATAACGCTAAAGCCAGCGGTAAGATTTTTGTGTGGAGGCCTGATTTGAGGGTTAAGTCTGTTACTACAGGCGGTAGCACTGTTACTGGTGCTGGTTATGTGGTTAGTAGTTTGGTGGAAAATAATGGCGGGGCCACTGGTGACAAGTTCTTTGTGTCATATTATCTTTCAACTGATGCTACTAAGAGCAGTAATGACCGTTATATTGGTGCTGTTACTGTTAATGGTTTAGGTGGCTGGTCAACAACCACTGCACAGTTAACAGCTACAATTCCTAAGGATGTTCCTCAGGGTAGTTATTACGTTATTGCAGTTGTTGATGTAAACGGTCTTATACCTGAAAGTTATGAATCCAACAATGCAAAGGCCAGCAGCGGTAAGATTTTTGTGTGGAGGCCTGATTTGAGGGTTAAGTCTGTTACTACAGGCGGTAACACTGCAAGAGGAGCTACAAATTATTCAGTAAGCAGTACAGTTGAAAATAATGGCGGGGCCACTGGTGACAAGTTTTTTGTCTCCTACTACCTGTCAACAGACACCACTAAGAGTAGTAATGACCGTTATATTGGTGCTGCTACTGTTAATGGTTTAGGTGGCTGGTCAACAACCACTGCAACAGCAAAATGCAGCATTCCATCCAATATTGCACGCGGATGGTACTATTTGATTACCGTTGCTGATGTACCTGGAACCGTACCTGAATCATATGAGTCAAACAACGTTAAAGCCAGTGCAACCAGAATATACGTATCCTAAAAAAATATTCTTTTTTCTTTTTTTTTTTATTTGAAATCTATTTGCTACGTTTTTACAGTGTTTATTTAGTAAATAGGGTTTAAATTTCATGCCCACAGATCACTTTTACCTGGGGATAACACTTTTTAAATTCTACTAAATTATTTAATGAGGATTGTGCCATTAAAACATCATCAGTGTAATCGCTGGAGCCAATTCCTTTTTCAAAACCTAATTTAATAAAACATGCATCAGTTGCAAGTAAAATTGGGCATTTTTCTCCGTTAATTAAAAATGAAATATGTCTGTGTGTGTGTCCAGGGGTAGATATAGCCCAGAAAGAACCATCTCCAAAAATATCGGCACATGGACCTAAAATTGGCATATTGGGAGCTTTAGAAAAGTCAATTTCGTACAAAACTTTAATCCCTTTAAGATAATTTCCTTTAAAGAATTTATGATTTTTGTATTTTTCTCCTTTCCCAACAACATAAGGAATGTCTTTTGGCAAGTCACGAACTCCTGCAACGTGATCTGAATGTAAATGCGATAGAAACACACCTTTTAAATTTACGGAATTCTTTTTAAGGTGAAATGAAATATCCTGATTCTTTCCCTGAATATATCCATCAACAAAAAGATTCAACCTTTTAAATAATCCAGCAAAAACCCCTTTAATTTTTCCATATGGATCTCCATAATAAGAGCTATCTAATCCAGAATCAACAAGATAATCTCCATATTGTGCATGCTGAATCCAGTGTGCAAGTATTGGGACTTTTAGAGGTTCATCTTTTATTTCTCCAGCATTTGGATGTTTGGGGTTCAGTGCACCCAGTTTATTAACTATTACATGCCCGGTTATAAAACTTGTAACTTTTATAGGACATGGATTTTTAAAAACATCTCCCCAATCATTTGCTAATGTTTTTTTAAGTTGAAAAATTTCTCTTTTCATATTGATAACTAAGTTTATGGATATAATAAAATTATCAAATTTAATTATAGATAAAGTAAAAAAGGAAAATATTTGGATTCTCTAAATATTCAATTAATCCTTTATAACACCTGTCTAAATGCTCTTTACCCGGTAGTTAAGTGATTAAACACAATAACTTTCATTAACACTGCTAACGGAGTGTGATAATTAGAGGGTTTAAAGTTGGCCATGGGTAGCAGGAATATTCACCGTCTGGCCATGTGAAAGCCCACTGATTCCCAGAGCTGCCGCTGACTTTTTAAGTCCGAATACCAGCCAGGAAAGGCTTACAAGGGACTCAGTTACAATTCAGGTATTTAAGCCTGTTTTTTATGCCTTTCTTCCAAAACTGTTCCACTGCATACATGGAGGGAAGGCTGCTGCTGTTATACTGAACCATATTGCTGTTCCCACCGCTATAATACTTGCAGGAAGTAATAAACCTAAAACTACAGCTATTATGACTGCTATAGTAATTCCTGCTCTAGCAACCAGCACTGATGATTTTACCTTAGTTTCGGTTACTGTTTCGTAAATGTCTCTTCCAAGTGCAGTTCCCTGAACATGGAACTGTGAAGTGTGTGTGGACATGGCAGCAGAAAGTAAAGAATCATGAAGAGGTATGCAAACCATAGAGGGCATTGCTGCTTAGATGAATGTGGCACAGTAAATTAGAAAGTCTGCCCTCCTCCTCGTCCAAATAGATCTTCCCTGCTGTAACTGATGAATGTGGCACCGTAACTTAGTGCCATGATAAATGGATGTGTTTTTCTTCCGGCAACCATGTAATCGTCAGCACTTTTAGTCCTTTTCAAGGAAATATCCAACGTAACTACCATAGGGAGATAGGAAAGTATATTATGCTTAGAATTAAAATATCCATCTATTTTCCTCTAAATTAAATTCCCCAAATTATTTTAGCTTAACTAACACTTTAAACAAAATTTAAACACTGGCAGAAGGTGGGATGGGTGAAAATGGTTAACAGGTAACTAACACTATTAAACAAAATTTAAACATGAAAAGATCTATATCATTGCTATTATTTTGATGTATGTAAAAATCATTCTTAAAATTTTTTGCAGATTTAAGGTTATTGGACTTTAAAGAAGTAATAATTGTAAATTTAGGATTAAATAAAACAAAAATGATTTTAAAGAGTTAATCATCTTTAATCTGGATTTAGTGTAAAAGAATCAATAAGTTCTAAAGCAGATATTAAAGACAAATTTTTATAAGTTCTATTCAATTAAATTAAATCAGGATTTTATAGAAATTGAATTAGATATTAAGGGGATAATATGATCTGGAATGAAGAAGCAGAGTGCATGACACGTGAAGAAAAGGAGAAATTACAACTCAAAAGATTACAGGAAATTGTTAAAAGGGCATATGAAAATGTTCCCTTTTACAGGAAGCGTTTCGATGATAATAACATAAAGCCGGAGGATATAAAAACCATGAAGGATATTGAAAAACTCCCTTTAACCACAAAGGATGATTTAAGGGAAGTATATCCCTTTGGAATGTTTGCTGTCCCACGTAAGGAGATAGTAGAGCTCCACACATCTTCTGGAACCACTGGAAAACCAACTGTGTCTGGATATACGAAAAAGGATATTGAAATCTGGAGCGAAGTTATGGCCAGAGGTTTAACTATGTTTGGAGCTACAGAAGATGATATTATCCAAAATACTCATGGATATGGTCTTTTTACAGGTGGATTTGGAGTGCATTATGGCGCTCAAAAAATTGGTTTAACTGTGATTCCAATATCCACTGGCCAGACTAAAAGGCAGATAGAGATAATGAAAGATTTTAATGCAAGTATTGTTATTTTTACACCTTCATATGGTCTTTATCTTGCTGAAGTGGCTGAAGAAGAAGAATTAGACACGAAAGAACTAAATTTAAAGGCTGTAGGTTTTGGAGCTGAAATGTGGACAGAAGAAATGCGTCAGGAGATTCAAAGAAGATTTAATACTCCAGCTTATAATATTTATGGCTTAACTGAGATAATAGGACCTGGGGTAGCTCTTGAATGTCAGGAACAGGATGGATTGCATGTTATGGATGATCATTTTTATCCAGAGATTATTGACCCTAAAACCCTTCAAACACTGCCTGAAGAGGAAAAGGGAGAGCTTGTTTTAACAACACTAACCAGACACGGAATGCCTGTAATTCGATTCCGTACTAAAGATATCACCAGTTTAAAAAGATCTGAATGTTCATGTGGAAGAACGCTGATTAAGATGGATCGTATAACAGGAAGGACCGATGACATGTTAAAGGTTAGAGGTGTGGCTGTCTTTCCATCTCAAATTGAAAAGGCTCTTTTAAAGATAGACGGACTTGAACCTCATTATCAAATTATTGTTACAAGACCTAAACACCTTGATGTAATGGAAGTTCAGGTTGAAGCTTCGCCAGAACTTTTTTCAGATGAAGTTAAGGAATTGGTGGGAATTAAAAAGAATATTGAAGACCATATACACAATGAAATTGGTCTAAGGGTTAATGTAACTCTTGTTGAGCCCAAAACACTTCCAAGGAGCGAAGGTAAAGCGGTAAGGGTCTTTGATAAACGTGAATTTTAATAAAAACTAAAATGTGACTTTTAATAATAGACAATATTTTTCATAAAATGAGGGATAATATGAAAGTAAAACAGCTATCTATATTTTTAGAAAATCGAAAAGGCAGAATGAGAAAAGCGCTTGATGTACTGGAAAAGAATAGAGTGAATATAAGAGCTCTTTCAATTGCTGATACATCTTATTTTGGAATTTTAAGATTAATAGTACCTGATCCAGTAAAGACCAAAAAATTACTGGAAGATAAGGACTTCATAGTAAAAATTGGGGAAGTCATCGCTGTAAGAATGCCTGATAAGCCTGGAGGATTAGGTAAAATTCTTGGAATTCTCGATGACAGCGATATCAACCTTGAATATCTTTACGCATTTGTTGAAGAAAAAGAGAATGGAGCTATTGTTTTACTACATCCTGAAGATATAAATGCAGGTATTAAGGCCTTGCAGGACAATGGAGCAGATGTAATTTCTGCAGAAGAGGTTTATATGATGTGATCATAATTTTAAATTTATGAGGCTGTTCCGTAATTAATTTTTACACCAAAAATTTTGTTTACTTATGGATTTGGAGAGCCTTGGAAAATCCATGATTTTAGGGGGTATCGAAAATTCCTTT
>DAVZ01000032.1 GCA_002505765.1 Methanobacterium sp. UBA176
TCGGGTATTATTGACAGATTTTACCAACACCCATTAATTCTACAACCCCTGAAATAATCAATTTTTATTTAGAGATTAATTTTATTAAAAATCATTAAAGCAGGTCTTTTCCATGATTAAGATTGGAGATTTCAATAAATACATTGAAAAAAAAGTTAGAAAAACAGTTGAGGATTATAATTTAATTGAAGAAGATGAAAAGATAGCTATAGCTCTATCGGGTGGAAAGGACAGTATTTTAACTTTATATATGTTAAATAAATTCAAAGATGAATTTAATCTTGATTTAGTGGCCATAACCATTGATGAAGGAATTTATAGATACAGAAATGAAGGTGTAGAAGCAGCAAGAAAAAATGCCACTGATTTAGGAATAAAATTAATTGAAAAAAGTTTCCATGACCAATTTAATTTTAAACTTGACCAGGTTTCTGATTTCTACAAAAGCGCATGCATACCATGCGGAGTTTTTAGAAGATATTTGCTCAACAAAACGGCCTTTGAAGAGGATGCAGTAAAAATTGCAACTGGACACAACCTCGATGATGAGATACAGTCCTTTTTAATGACCTTTTCAAGGGCTGATTTCAGTAGATTTTCAAAATTCGGTCCAAAGCTTGATCCAATTCACCCTAAACTTATTCCAAGGATTAAACCCCTTTGGAATATACCTGAAAAAGACGTTGGAACATGGGCAGTTTTAAATAACGTGGAAGTGCATTTTGCAGAATGTCCTTACTCCTATACATCAGCAAGATCCAAAATGAAGGACTATCTAAATAAAATGGAGTCAAAACGTAAAGGAACAAAGTTAAATATACTTCAATCCTTTAAAAAATCATTCCAATTTGAAAAAAAAACCATGCACTTATATGAATGTGAGAAATGTGGTGAACCATCATCTTCAAAGGTTTGTAAGGCATGTGAGATGATTGAAGAATTTAATAGCTTTATAACTATCCAATGATTCGAGTTATAGAACCAATTCCCTTGCTCCTTCCTTCTCTAAATATTATTTTTTGACTTTCTTTAATATTATAAGGCCTGTATTTGAATCTCATCCGTACTTTTCCAGTATCTCCGGCCGATAGATACTCTTTATCAAGAGGTTCAAAGGCCACGGTTTCAGATATTGTTTCAATGTGGGTAATGCATTCATAACCTTCTTTAATTGTTGTAGGATGCACCAGGATAGTAACTTCTGCTTCAAATTCTCTAACAGAGCTTTTATCATAATTATAATCACATAATATCATTCCTCGTTTGATATTGTCCATATCAACACCTTTTATTGAAATACCCACCACATCACCAGCTTCGGCATAATCCTTTTTGCAGTGGTGCATTTCGATGGACTTTGCCCTGACATCAATGTACTTTCCAATTCCTGCAGGGCCTAAAAGTAATTTATCACCTTTTTTTACTTTCCCCTGCCTTATAGTACCGCTTACAACCACACCAGCACCTACTACTGAGTATATTTTATCTATATACATCATAAACGGCTTTAAAGACTCTTCTGCATTATTATGAATTTTTAAATTTGAAAATAATCCATCAAAAAGGTTTAATCCTTCACCGGTTGTTGAAGATACATTTATGATAGGCACCAAATGGGGATTATCATTTTGAGCAACAAATTCAGCATCTTCCCTGTTTTTTATCATAAATGGAACTTTTCCAACCATTTTTAAGAGATCAAATACTTTTTCTTTATTTTCTTTTAACTTTTCTCCATTAACCATGTCAATTTTTGTAATGGCAACGATTACCGGCAGATCCATAGCCAGTATGATTCCAAGATGCTCTCTGGTGATATGTGTTGGCCCATGATCAGCAGCAATTGTAACCAGCCCATAATCGAGTTTTTGGCCTACTATGCCTCTAATTGTTGTTCTAAGCCATGGTTCATGCCCTACAGTATCAACAAAGCATATCAATCTATTGCAATCTTCAACAAGTTTTGCTTTATTCTTTTTATTTAAAGGATTTTTTATGCGTATTGCCTCATTATTGTAGAACCCATAGATTGCGAAGGAAAGATCTGCCGATAGTCCTCTTTCTATTTCATGTTTTTGAAGATCCAGAAATATCCTTGTCCTTCCAGAACCGTTATCAAGATTTCCTGTGGTAAGGGTTCCAACAAGTGTGCTTTTCCCGTGATCCACATGCCCTGCAACTCCCACAAGTATATGGGCCCTTTTAAATCCGTTATTTTTTCCAATAGAAACTCTGGCAATATCACCATTATCTCCGGGATATTTTTCAACCTTTAAAATAATTGAATTTATCTCTTCAGCAACGCTTTTTAAAACAAATAATGATTCTTCAATTTCTTTTTCACTAAGGCCAATGAGATTACCATTGTCATCAACTCCAATAAAATAAATAGCTTCTCCATCGCCACGCTCCATCCTGTATTTCATCTGTGAAGCGAGACGTTGCTTTCTATCTTTTTGAAGATGATAATCTTTATTAAGGCGTTCTTTAAATTCTATATTTTTTCTTTCGCCTTTTTTTGTAATGTTATAGATGCTGGTTGTCATGAGATTATAAAGAGTTTTATATCAATTAGCAGTTCAAATTTTATCAGCAGTGGTAAAATACGCGCCACCATATTTTTCTTCCTGTAATTCTCTTACTTTCTCTGAAGCAGCTTGCGCATCTTCAACTCGTGCAATAATTCTTCTGCTTTTTGTTTTGAAGGTTTTACCGCAGACGCATTTTTTTTGGGCAACTTCTTCCCTTGAATACATTGCTCGTCCGCAGTCACATCTAAATACGATATACATTTTATCAAAATATTTAAGATTTTCTTTAATATTTGAATGTATCGGAAGTTTTTTAAATTTAAGTCGTATTTTGAGCTTTTCAGGTATTTTAAGTAGGTTTGATTAATTATTGATTTTAGGAAGCTTGGTAAATTATGTTATAAATGTATGCATTAATTGATTTAAATTTATCATTCAAAATGATCGGTTTACCCAAAACCTAAAAGTTTGCTGAACAATGGATATAAGATGTTGGGTATTGTTAAAATGGCCCCTATGCTTGCACCAATATTTGCACCAGCAACAACAATCAATACTCTAAAAAGGTCATTCTCCCAGAAATCTCTGAAACTCTGACATTTTCTAAAATCAGTAAGATCATCCATGCCAACGTTTCTTAATTTAGCTTCCACAATTCCAGCAAACCATCCCGCAGCAAGTAGAGGATGTAAAACAGTTATTGGAGCCGCTAAAAAAGCCGTTACAGCAGAATAAATCTTTGAACCTGAGAGGATAGATCCAGCAAAGGCAAGGCTTCCAGTAAGTAGTATATATTCGATAATACTTGTTTTTACATTAATTCCGTATAAAAAGGCAAATAAAAATATCAAAATAAAAATGACCGGAATTGAAAATAAAATAACCTTTCCCAGCGAAATCCCCGATTTTTTAAGGCTCATAAGTTCATAAAGCGGAGGAATTTTTTCTGGATGATTCATAAAATTGGTTATTCCTTTTTTGTGTCCAGCTCCCACAACGGCAATAACATTTTCATCGTCAATGTCCAGTAACATTTTAGCCATATACGCATCTCTTTCAGTAACTAAAACATGGAAAGCTTGGGGTGACATTTCCTGAAAGTATCCCATGACCTCTTTTAGTGCATCTCCCTCTGTTATGCTATCTATGTCGTCTATTGTTTCATCTTTACTGAAAAATGAGGCTATTAATCCATATATAAATTTCATTTTTTCAAATAAAGACATTTTATCTATAGCGCGCTTTAAGGTTATGCTTATCTCACGATCTATAAGGGCGACCTTTGCACCTACTTCCTCAGCGGCATCAATTGCTGCCATCATCTCTGATCCT
The DNA here is from genome assembly GCA_002505765.1 of Methanobacterium sp. UBA176. Classification (GTDB taxonomy): domain Archaea; phylum Methanobacteriota; class Methanobacteria; order Methanobacteriales; family Methanobacteriaceae; genus Methanobacterium_D. Next base: position 3,864 of record DAVZ01000032.1, read on the forward strand.
GGTTTTACTCCTATTTCATCCCCTATTTTACGCTGCATATATGATAAAAATCCGCTTATTAAAAAGAGAGTTAATTTATCTCCTTTCATTAATTCCTTTATCTGGAAATCATTTTTTGAAGAAATACCCTGTTTCTCATTTAATATATTCTGGTAACGATTTAAGTCTAGTTCGACAGCAACAACGTCTGGTTTATTCTCTAAAATGGCATTTCTTACGTTTTCAATGCTTTTAGCTGATACATGTGCTGTTCCAATGATTTGAAGTGATTCTGGCGCCATTTTGTATCACATGTTATTGTTTTAAATAATATTTATTAATGATATTAATTATTTATATTTTTTTGATAATTCCTTTTTCATAGACTGGAACTGAGTCATATACGTTCTTTTTAATGCAGAATTCAATGTCCTGATAAAAACCAAGTTTTTTAAGACTTCGAGCTGATTCAGAATTCATAATAGTTTCATTAACCATCTTTTCGTCTCTTGATGCCAGATAGGCTGCCTGTGACATCTCATCAATCTCAAATTTCTTAAGGTTTGATATTATTTCTCCTGCACCTAAAAAATCTTCAATTGCAAACCTCCCTCTAACGCCAGCCATAACAATTTCTATATGGGTTTCCGCGATTTTAGAAGCCAGTTTTGCAACTGCTTTTGCATTTACAAAGGATCCAACAAGCGACTTTGATTTCATCCCTTCAAGGATTCGAGTACCGTTACTTGTGGTTAGAACAAGGGTATCACCACTAAAATTTTTTATTTGAACTGGTGAATTGCCCACATCAAAACCTTCAATTGTTGCACCTTCCCTCTCTCCAGCAAGAACTGCATTATATTTTTTTGCCAATTCTACAGCATTATTTTTGTTTTTAACAGCAAATACTTTTTTAAAACTATCTAATGCAACTGTAATTGTTGTACTGGCTCTTAAAACGTCTACCATAATGGCAACATCTTGAGATAGAGATTTATCTAGGCTTAAAGAAACTAGCATTTAAAAACACCAAAAATAGGATTTAGAATAAAAAATGAATTGTGTGGTATTTAATTAAATTTTTTCAGCAAAACCAAATTTTCTTCTTACAGAAACTATTTTTACTTTAACTTCGTCACCAACTTTAGTATCAGGCACGAATACTACAAAACCATTTATTCTGGTAATACCATCGCCTTCTTTACCTACATCTTCAATTTTAACATCATATTCTTCCCCTTCTTCGATAGGGGCTGTTTTTGGACCTTGACCTGTTCCGAACAATTAATTCACATCCTTCGATCAATATTGTGATTGATCTTGGAATTAATTATAGTTGAATCTATATATAAATATTTATATTAAATAAAAATTAAGGTTAAATAGGATTATTTTTGCTTTTTAAACTTCTTAAATTATTATATTTTTGTAAGGTTCAACGTTTTCATTTTTAAGATAAATAAAATAGATAATATTTCCAATGAAAAATTAAAAAAAAGGAATGTATGGTAAATAATTTTCTTTATTATTCCCCTCCGCTTATTACATCTAAATCATGTAGATTCCTGCCGCTTCCTGTACATAAGAAGACTTTATATCCGTTATTACCAACTATATTGCATGGTATTGTCTTTTTTTTACTTAATCCTGTTTGGCTTGGATACTTCCTTCTCTAAGGATAATTCCTTCTATTCCACGGTTTTTAAGGTCAAATTCAAGGTTATCTACTTCTCCAATTTATTTCCTTCTGCATCCATTAATTTTTCCCTCTAATTTTATCTATTCATTATTAAAAATTATAATCTGCAGATCATTTAAAAAATAATATCAAGGTTTATATATTAAGTAATACATTAAACCTCAAAAAGCAATAATATAATATATTATTTATGGTGACGATAAAGCATGCCATCATTGAAAATAGTTACAACCCCCATGTGTGAAAAAATTCTACAGTTAGCAGGCATAACTGATTATATAGTTAGTTCTGATACTGAAAAAATAAATGGGGATATTGTAATAACACTATCAGAAACAAAAATATCTTCTAATTCTATTAAAATCAAGTTAAATACATTTTCACAGATCAATGAAAGTATAAAAAGGCTTTCAGAAACATTTGAAACAGTGCCTTTAAATTATAATTTAAATAGTTCTAAATATTCAAAATATAAAAATAATCAAAATATAAGAATTAAAGTATATTCAAATTTTTTAAAAGAAATAGTTGAAGATATGGGCTTCTCTATTGTTCATGAGAAATTTGATTATATAGTTTATCCAGATTATATGAAAGATAAAATACCAGATGAAATAAAAGATAATGTAAAGGCAGTTCAGATTCCTTCCCATAAAAATGCCCCATTAGACCCTATTGAAAGGGCCAGTATGAGATATAATATTTTGGAGAAAAGTTTATGTACGAAACATTGACCTACACAGGCGGAGTTCACAAGCACGAAGAGGTAACAGAACTTATAGAGGATCTTGGGGGATTTGTGCTGCAGGAGAATTTCAGCCAGATGGATCTGGTTATAACCATTGCTGTACCCATTGATGACGTTGATAAAGTAAAAGAGAAGGCAAAGGAACTTCTTGGGACCATAAAAGTAGCTCCAATGGCAGGAACCGAGATTGCAATAGTATCCCCAACCCTTGCCAGACAGCATCTCCCCCATTCTGCATGTGATATTTCAGAATACCTCAGAAGATATGGTGCAAAGGATAATATGATTGGATTATCTCGCGGGGCAGGAAAGGGCATATCAAGAATATCTGAAGATGAAAAAAGGCTCGTTGAAGAACATGATCTGGCTGTTTTTGCACTTGGAAGCTTTAGAGAATGTATATTAAATAAAACGCATCTTTTTGATGATCTGGAAATACCGATTGTGGTAACAGGAGCTCCTCATATGAATGCCGATGAAATTCCAGGAGCAACGGCATATGTTGGTGGTTTAGGAAGAATTCCAAGAAGACTTAAACGTGGAGAAAATATCAGGGCACTTAGAAATCTTGTTTCTACTGTTGAAGGAATTTTAAACGATAAAAGATATGAGATAGCCCAGGATCCACCGATAGTACCTTCGATACTTGTAAAGAGTGAAATAGAAAACCAGGTCCCTGCAATAGAGGAAATATACTCTCCATCTCCAATTGTAAGCCAGCTCGATGGAGTAAGAGTTAAACTTAATTTTGATAGGTACAAAGATGAAATTGGAAATGTGGAAGTGGATGATTACAGGCTAAAAGACGTTTCAGAAATCATAAAATCCATGATGTATGATTATACGCTGGTTAAGCTTTTACCAGAATCATCAATTTTGTAATTTTACTTTTTGATAGTTAAAAACCCTTTATTTTAATATAGGAGCTAAAAAAATGAAGAGAATAATCCAGATGACAGTGTTTCTATCGGTATTTTTCTTTGTATTTCTAGCTCTAAATTACTATATTTTCTCCAGAATGGGCATGCTGCTGGATTTATCCAAAATAACTGTTTATTCATTGATATTTTTATTTGCAATATCTTTTCCGGCTGCAGCAGTACTTGAAAGGACAGTTTCACATATAATTACCCGTGCTTTATATACCATTGCCTCTGCATGGATGGGAATATCATTTTTTATCTTATTTCTACTTCTTGGCTATGAAATACTGAAATTTATATTTACTATTCCTCCATATACAGCAGGAATATCAATAATGGCAGTAGCTTCAATTATGGGTGCATATGCAATCATTAACGGTTTATATTTAGAAATTAAAGAAGTGGATATAAAAATTACCAGTATAAAAAAGGATATGAGAATAGTACAGCTCAGTGACATGCATATAGGTTCCATAAGAAATTCAGGATTTATAAAAAAAATAGTAATGAAAACGAATACCCTAAACCCGGATATTGTATTAATAACAGGGGATACTGCAGATGGAAGCGCTAAATTGCATCCATATATGTTTAATGCTATAAATAACCTTAAATGCCCAGTATTTCTTGGAATAGGGAATCATGATGTTTATGAAGGAGTGGAAAATCTTATTGAAGTGCTGAATACCACGAAAATAAAGGTTTTAAGGAATGAAGTTATTGAGTTTAATGGTTTGCAGATAATTGGAGTGGATTATTCATTTCAGAGAAACCATCTGAAGGAAATACTTTCGCAAATTCAAATTGATAAATCTAAACCATCCATTCTTATGTATCACGTGCCAACAGGAGTTGAAGCGGCTGCAAAGGCAGGAATAAACCTGCAAATTTCAGGACATACTCATAAAGGACAGTTATTTCCTTTTAGCCTTTTAGGAAGACTTTTATTTCCTTATTTCAATGGATTATATAACTATAATGGAACTCGACTTTACGTATCTCAAGGAACAGGGACATGGGGCCCTCCTATGAGATTGGGTTCAAGAAATGAAATTACTCTAATTAAACTTAAAAAATAGTGCTTAAAGTATAATTAGAAAGACTTTTTTGGTTAATTTTTAAATTTATATTTTTATTTACATTGTTTGCAATTACAGAATAAAATAGTAAAATTTATTCTAAAAAAATAACATATGTTGTCCGTTTCTAGATTTATATAATATTTTATAGTATTTTTAACATAATATTTTTTATAATTTTTGCAGGTGAAAAAAATGGATAAAAAGATGGGCATAGTTGGATTAACAGGTAGTTTTAGGGAAAATTTAAGTGACATAAAGGATGAATCCAAAATTGTTTTTACTGGTTCAGTGGCGGTATGTACACCCTTTATAGAGTTGTTATCCTATTCTGTTAGAGATAAAAATCACGATTTAGTTTATATACCTAAATCAGAGATAGAAAATGCTAAAATAATAAAAATGCAGCCAAATATTGGATTTAGTGTAGTAGATGAGAAAGCAGATCCACTAAATCCTGAAGCAATTGTGGTTCTTGGAGGTTTGGCAATGCCTAAATTTGGATGCGCCCCTGAAGATATATTGAAAATGATTGAAGAATTATCTAAAGAGAAAAAGCCTAAAATTATTGGGGTTTGCTTTATGAACATCTTTGAAAAGGCAGGATGGGATAAAAAGTTAGAATTTGACATTTTAATAGATACAACCTTAGAGACAGTTGTTAAATAATTATTTTTTTATTTAAAGGAGATTTATTTTTTTTTAAATTGTTTATAATTGTTGCAAAACTTTATATTTGATTATGAATATATATTCACAATTGTTGATCAAAGGATTTGATAGAATATGCGAGAAATTCCTAAACACCATTTATATGAGAAAAACAATTAATCTCCAGATTTCGGTGTGCCACCTTCTGGGCTGATTAATCAATTGTATCCGTTGGTATATTAACTTTTCAAGATGATAGATATGAAAGTAGCTATTGGAGCAGCAAATTATGGTTTGGATTCTTCAGTAAGTGAGATATTTGGAAGGAGTTCTGCTTTTATATTTGTAGATCTGGAAGATGGAGAAATTAAAGAAATATCCATAATTGAAAATCCTGTTAAAAATGAATCAGGAGCAGGAAATAATTCTGCACAGATAATGGTTGATAATAAAGTCGAAATTTTAATTTCAGGTAAATTGGGACCAACTGCGTTTCATATCTTAAAAAGAGCTGGAATCAAAGTTTATAAAGGTGTCAATGGAAATGTGGAAAGAAATCTAAAACGCTTCAATCAGGGTAAATTAGAGGAAATAACTACATTGTCTGGTGGATTTCCGGTATAGTATTTTAGATGAAAACATTTATATTTTAGTTTTGAATATATATTCGTTTATGGTCAGGCCAAGAATATTTAGAAAAATATCAGGAAAACCAGAAATAACTTGTTTTAAACCTGAAACAGAGAATCCAGATTCTATTGAACCTATTGAGATTACGATAGATGAATTTGAAGCAATAAGGTTAAGAGATTATCACGATGTCCAGCAAAAAAAATCAGCAGAAATAATGGGAATTTCACAACCCACATTTCACAGAATACTATTTTCTGCCAGAAAAAAGATATCTAAGGCGTTAATTGAGGGAAATATGATAATAATTATTGGGGGAGAGCATATAAGCGATAAGAAAGAATATAGATGCAACATTTGTGGTTTTGAATGGAGCAATCCTAAAAAAGAATACGATAAATGTCTTGAATGCAACTCAGATAACATAGAAACCGTTGGAGACGAAGAGACTTTAAAAGAATCTGATGATGAATTGCTCCAAAGAAGATCCTTTGGTGGTACTGGAATGGGCATTGGCCCTCCAAGAGTCTGTAAATGTCCAAACTGTGGTTATGAATCCCCAAAAACACGTGCAGTTCCATGTAAGAATACAATATGTCCTAAATGTGAAACACCGCTTTGTGGAGCAAATTAATGATAACTGGTGATCATTATGTCTTTCGTGGAAATAAAAAATGTTACAAAAAGCTTCAATGATGTTGATGTCTTAAAAAATGTTAGCATGACCATAAATGAAGGATCAGTTTTGGGAATTCTTGGAAAAAGTGGTTCAGGTAAATCGGTCTTAATTAACATGCTTCGTGGAATGAAGGATTATGAACCCGATGAAGGTCAGATAATTTATAATATTGCCATATGTCCCCGATGTTTGAGAGTAGAGCCTCAATCAATGACCGATGAAATATGCACATGCGGTGGCTGTTTTGAGGCAAGAAAAGAGGATTTCTGGAACTGTGACAGAGCTGTCTTTGCAGCCATAAGACGTAGAATATCTATAATGTTGCAGAGGACTTTTGCCCTGTATGAAGATGACACCGTAATAGATAATGTTTTAAAAGCTATTAAAGGTCATGATGAAGAAGAAGGTATGTATATGGCTATAGATCTTCTTGAAATGGCTCAAATGACCCACAGAATAACTCATATAGCTAGGGATTTGAGTGGTGGAGAAAAGCAGAGAGTGGTTCTTGCAAGGCAGATGGGTAAAGAACCAATGGTATTCCTTGCAGATGAACCTACAGGTACTTTGGATCCTCAAACAGCCGAATTATTGCATCAAGCTCTGCTTGAAGGTGTTAAAAATCAGGGCACTACAATGGTTATAACTTCGCACTGGCCTGAAGTTATGAGAAAGCTTTCTGATTATGTGATATGGCTTGAGAAGGAGGAAATAATCCATGAAGGAGATCCTGAGACTGTTGTCCAAAAATTCATGGATAATGTTCCTTTACCCCAAAAAAGAGAAGCCACAGTAACCGATGACCCGATTATTAAAATGGAAAATGTTAAAAAGCATTATTATTCCATAGAGAGGGGTGTGGTGAAAGCCGTAGATGGGGTTAGCTTTACAGTAAATGAAGGTGAAATCTTTGGAATAGTTGGTTTAAGCGGCGCGGGTAAAACTACGCTTTCAAGGGTTCTATATGGGCTAACAGAACCAAGTAATGGGATAATTGATATGAAACTTGGAGATGACTGGATTGATATGACTAAATCAGGTCCATTATTTAGGGGACGAATAAAACCCTATTTGGGCATCCTTCACCAGGAATACAGCCTCTATCCGCATAGGAACGTTCTTGGGAATCTTACTGAAGCTATCAGTTTGGAATTACCTGCAGAATTTGCAAAAATGAAAGCAATTTACGTTCTTAGAGCAGTTGGTTTTGATGAAAAATATGCCGAAAGCCTCTTGAATAAATATTCTGATGAATTAAGTGGTGGAGAGCGTCACAGAGTTGCTTTAGCCCAGGTTCTAATTAAAGAACCTAATATAGTAATTCTTGATGAGCCTACAGGAACAATGGACCCTATAACAAGAGTTCAGGTCACAGATTCCATAAGAAAAGCACGTGAAGAACTTAATCAGACTTTCCTTATAATATCCCACGATATGGATTTTGTACTTGATGTATGTGACAGAGCAGCCCTAATGCGAGGCGGTAAAATCCTTAAAACGGAACTCCCCCGCACTATTGTGGAAGATCTAACGCCAAAAGAGAAAGATAAAATGCTGACAAAAGAATAAAAAATCTTTTTAATCGGTTTAGATAATTTTGGACACTAGATTCAGTAAAACAATTCCAGCAATTTAGAAGTGATATAAATGTATAAAATAGTTTTAGCAGTGATAGCTGTCGGTCTTGTTGCCTATGTAATATTAAATAATCCAATAAAGAAATATTAAATGAATTAATTGAATTTTTCATTTTTTAAGATATTCTTGTAAATATTTAATATTATTTTCAACATATAATTTAGGTTATGAATATACGGGTGGAATAAAGATGGAAAAGAGAAATGGCATAGTTGGATTTACAGGAGTTTTAGAGAAAGCATAGAAGATCTAAAAAATAATTCTAAAGTTGTTTTTACAGGTTCAATAGCTGTATGCACCCCTTTATAGAATTGCCATCGTATGCAGTTAGGGATAAAAATTTTGATCTTATTTATGTGCCAAGAGCAGATATAACTAATGCTAAACAAATAAAAATGCAGCCAGGTATTGGGTTTAGTGCAGTGGATGAAAAAGGAGACCCGCAAAACCCTGAGGTAGTAGTGGTTCTTGGTGGTTTGGCAATACCAAAATTTGGATGTGCACCTGAAGAAGTATTAAGCATGATCGGTGAGATATCAGGGAAACAGAAACCCAGGATCATCGGTGTTTGTTTCATGAACATATTTGAACGTGCTGGATGGGATAAAAAAAATACCATTCGATACCATAATTGATACAACGCTTGAAACCATTGTTAAATAACTTTGCAAGTATATGCAAACATATTTATGAATTATTTCTTTTTTTGATAATTTTTCATTGTTTTTTCATTCAAGTGCAAAAATGTTTATATAATAGTTATGAATATATATTCATAACATGGTGAGACCAAGAAGATTTAGAAGAATATTTCAAGAGCCTCAAATCAGATGTTTTAAACCAGATTTGGCTGGTGATATTGACCAAATTAAGCCAGTAGAGATTACAATAGATGAATTCGAAGCAATAAGGTTAAAAGACTACCAGAACATTAACAGAAAAAAGCAAAGCTGAAATAATGGATGTCTCACAGCCAACATCCACAGAATTTTGAGTTTAGCCCGTGGAAAAGTTACAAAGGCTCTTATTGAAGGTAAAATTATCAAAATTAAAGGAGGCGATTTTGTGGCAGATAAAGAAAGGTATAAATGCAAAAGCTGTGGTTTTGAATGGTACAGTCCTGAAAAAGAGTATGATGAATGCCCTGACTGTAAATCAGAGTATATTTACAAAATAGGAGAGGGTGAAGAGACTCAAAGACCAGCAGGACAACAGGGAATAGGAAGAAGAAGAGGATACGGGGGAGGCGGAATTGGAGCAGGCCCTCCAAGAGTATGTAAATGTCCAAATTGTGGTTATGAATCCCCTAAAACTCCAGGAGTCCCCTGCAGAAACACCAAATGTCATGAATGCGGTACTCAGCTATGTGGGGCGGATTAAAGAAATTAAAGGATGAAGGTGATGAAAATAACTCTTATATGCATACCCACTCTTAATGAAGGTGGTTTACTTTCAGATATTTCAATGCATTTTGGAAAAACTCCCTACTTTACTTTTATTAAACTTGAAGATGGCGGAATTAAAAGTATTGATGTAATTGAAAGTTTTGGTAAACATAATGGTGGCTCTAAGACGCCAGCAGAGATAATACTAAGTTCAGGAGCAAATGTGTTGATTTGCGGAAATTTAGGATCCAAAGCTGTTTCTATGCTGCGTGATAGGGAAATAGAAGTATTTTCAGGTGCATCTGGAAAGGTTAAAAATATGGATATTGATATAGTTGTTACAAAACTTGATGCACATGATGATTCTATTTTTAAAGGAATAAGCTGCCCTGTAAAAGGTCTGCATTTGGGAGATATCATAAAAGGAATTAAAAAATTTAGAAATTCGTTTAAAGGAAGATTTGAACTTCAAACTATGTTCACTGGAAAAATAAAGATTATACAGATGAATTAGCAAGGATTGCAGTGGAGATTCAGCCAGATAGACTTTATATAAATACACTTTTGAGGTGTTCGCCTGAAACTCCCTTATCAGAGGATCAGATGGATGAAATTGAAGGATATTTTGAGGGATTAGATACATTTTCAGTCTATAAATCTAAAAAATATGAATTATACAAAGAAGAAGTACTAAAAAGAAGATTGATACATAAATAAATTGAACATGATTCGGTGTTTGGATGAATAACGAATCCAGAAATAACTTAAGAAGAGGCCAGGTTGCAGCTAAATATTCCAGCATAGTTCAACTGGGTTTAGCCATTTCTAAGGGATTAGTGGGATTTTTTACAGGGAGCATAGCTTTAATAGCTGATGCTTTTCACTCATTTTCCGATATATTCATCTCTTTAGCTGTTTATATAGGATTAAAACTGTCACAGAGGAAACCTACTGAAAAATTTCCCTATGGCTATTACAAGGTTGAAACATTTATATCTTTAATAATATCAGCCATAATTATCTTCAGCGGTATTGAGATAATTCAAGAGTCTATAGATGGAATCATGAATCCAACAGCTGTTAGATTACCATTATTTGCATTGGCTATCGCTGCAATTTCTGCATTCGTTTCTCTGTTGATTTCAAGATATAAAGAAAGAATAGGAATTGAAATAGGGTCTCAGGCACTGATGAGTGATGGAAGGCAAAGTTTTATAGATGTATTCACATCTATTATTGTTTTTATAGGTATATTTTCATCTTATTTGGGATATCCAATATTTCAAGGAGTTGCAGGATTTATAGTATCTCTATTTGTAATTTATATAGGAATTAAATTAGGTAAGGATGCTGTTTTAGTTCTTTTAGATGTAAGTTTAGATGATAAGACAGTTAACGAAATTAAATCTACCGTATTAAGCGTTGAAGACGTTAAAAATATCCATAACTTAAAGGTTAGAAGATCAGGTCCTTTCGTGTTTGCAGAACTTCATCTTGAAACCAAAAGAGGATTGTCAGTAAAAAAGGCATCTGAAATTACAGAAAATGTAAAAAAAGCTGTAAAAGACAGGATTAAAAATTTAGACAGTTTAACAGTTCAAATAGAACCTTTTAAAAAGAAAAAATTGCGAGTTGCAGTTCCGATAGAGGATAAAAATGGATTGCAATCTGAAATTTCTGAGCATTTTGCCAGAGCTCCTTATATTTTAATCGTAGATGTGGTTAATGGCGAAATAACTGATATTGTAATTAAAGATAATCCCGGAACCAAACTAGAAAAAAAGAAAGGAATCAAAACCGCTGAATTCTTAGGAAAAGAGCAAGTAGATGTTTTAATAGGCAGCGAAGTTGGTGAAGGCCCAACATATGTTTTATCCGACAAATTAATAGATGTCATGGCCCCAAGGGGAAGAAATCTTGAAGAAATAATATTGAATGTTTATAAGTGATTAAAATGAACCTCCAGATTTTATATGACAATAATGCCAGAAATGGGTTTAAAGCAGGATGGGGATTTTCCTGCTTTATAAAAACTTCCAAAGAAAATATTCTTTTTGATACTGGATGGAATGGCAACATTCTACTCCATAATATGGAAATTGCTAAAATTAATCCAGAAAAAATAGATAAAATAATCATTTCTCATTCCGATTGGGATCATATAGGTGGTTTAAATCATATATTGAAATATGGAAAAAAATCTGAAGTTTATGTACCTAAGTCCATTTCAGATAATCTTAAAAATGAAATTAAGCGATATACAAATGTTATAGAAATTTCTAAAGCAGGAAAAATTTGTGAAAATGTCTGGACTACAGGGGAATTAGGTGAAAAAATAAAAGAGCAATCTCTGATAATAAAAACTGAAAAAGGGAATGTAATTCTTACAGGTTGCACACATCCTGGACTTGAAAGTATTACTGAAAAATCGAGGGGATTTGGGGAAATTTATACTGTTATAGGTGGATTTCATGATTCTGATATTGATATATTAGGTGAAATTCCTATGGTCGTGCCATGTCATTGTACTGAAAAAATTGAAGAAATTAAAAAAACAATGACTGAATCTTATAAAGAGTGTTTTACAGGATTTTCGATTTATTTCATATAAAAATAGGATATAGATTTATTTCCTAACTCCAAAAAAGTTAATTGCACCTATAAGGTCTTCAAATGCAATTAATTCACGTTTAAGGATATCATCACGGCTTAAAGTCCCGCTCATTTCTCCGTCAACACTTAATTTATCAGGGCCCCTGGCAACGATCCTATCTACACCATCTCCACTTAATATTTCTTCAGCCACTTTATCATGCACGAAGGCACGACCGGGAATTATCACAGTATCCTTAAGCACGCTTAAATCGACGTTTTCAAGGTCTTTTTGAGTAATCAGACATCCTATATCCTGATCAACAGCAACAACGTTTACAAGGTCAGATGATTCAATATTGTCAATTATTTTCTGGATGAAAGGAGCTGCTATGTTGCTGGTTAATATGGTGGCTTCTGAAGTAATTGGAGATAATATATCCAGATATTCTTTATTTTTATCCTTTGAAATTGCAAAGGGAGAATCATTTTCAGGATCACAAATAGGAGTACCTGTAACTTTAAAACTGAACTCATTATTGATTTTTTTAACCAGGGCCTCGAATTCTTGGAGCGAATGAGGTTCAACATCCTTTAATATAGGTTCGTTACCTAATATTAAGCCTTGATTACGGAAATTTGCAAAACGCATCAGTATAAATGCCTTTGCACCCCATTCTTCCAGATTAGCACATGTTTTTAATAATTCTTCTCCATCATTTACTCCAGGAACTATCACTGAAGCTGCATGAAGTTCAGAGCTTTCACAGAAAGTTTTAAGAGCTTTAATTGACTCTTCAGGGGTTTTGTCATTGACCCATTCACACCTGATTTCTGGATTTGTTGAAAAGACGGTAAATGTGACTTCGTCTACTCCTTTAGAAATAAGGTCTTCAGCCATTTTTGCATCATCTATACCTTTACCACTGGTGTATCCGAGATGTATAGGCAGTCCAAATTCGTAAAAAGAGGAAACGACCTCAAAAAGGTGAGGATAACAGCTTACATCTCCTCCACCACTAATATTAATTTTAAGATCTGAATCACGGAAGTTTCCAAGCATTAAAGTGCTCTGCACTGAACTTACCACAAAGAATGGTGGAAGAAACTCGTTACCAATTTCTCTAACTCCTGTTGTGCAGCTATCGCAACCTATTTTTCCAAGAGAACAATTTTTGCATCCAAATGCTTCTATACCATTTACTTTTCTAAAATAACAATATTTACAGAAACCTCTGCAATCTTTACCAGGTATTCCACCAACATCTGCTACAATCTGCATAGTAATCTACTACCTTTATTTATATAAATAAACATTAGAAAGGCATTATTTATCCATTTTTACTTATAACTTCTTTATATTCCTAATTTAGTTATCATATGAGTTATTAATCCTGAAAGGGATAAAACCTAACCGAATTTCATTTTTCATTTTTTTTATATTGTATATAGTCAAATAGTATAAATTTTTTCCGACATAAATTATTTTGAACTTCAAATTATTGATTTTTAATAAAAAACAGTTTAAGAAGAATATTAAAGAGATAAATAACTTCGGAAGTTTAAATAAAGATTTAACTGTTTTTACTTTCAGATACTGCTTATTTATATCGTTAGAAATGGCCTTATATCATGGTAAGGAAAATTTATTTATAAACGCATAATAATGGATTTTCAAACAAAAATAATAATACATTACACTCATTTTTAAACTAAGGACAGTATCCAAGGTTAAAAGTACAGGTAATAACAATTTAAATAAAGTTTAAAAATGTTTTAAATACATAAAATAATCTATTTTAAAGAAAATTGAATTTATCATGCGTCAAAAAAAAAACATAATCCATATTATAGAAAAATTGGGAGATTATGCTTTATAAATTTTTCTACTTGATTCAGAAAGAAAGTTTAATAATATATATATCACAAATGAAGTCCCGTATATCAATGTGTACTAAAAGGATTCCTTATAAAAGAATACGGCCAAGCCGTAAATTCAGGGAGGATTAGTACCATAAATTGATGTGCAAAAATTTCTCAGGAGGGAAAAAATGGCAAGATTTGAAGATAAGATCGACTTGTACGACGACAGAGGCAATCTTGTTGAAGAACAAGTTCCAATAGAAGCCCTAAGTCCATTGAGAAACCCAGCGATCAAGAGTATCGTCCAGGGTATCAAAAGGACAGTAGCAGTGAACCTCGAAGGTATAGAAAACGCTCTAAAAACTGGAAAGGTTGCTGGCGGTAAAATATTAGGAAGAGAAATGGATCTCGACATAGTCGGAAATGCTGAAGCCATAGCACAAGAAGCCAAAGAAATGATTCTAGTAGATGAAGGCGACGACACTGTGGTTGAACTTCTTGCAGGTGGTAAGCGAGCATTAGTGCAATTACCAAGCGCAAGATTCGATGCAGCAGCAGAATACTCAGCAACGTCCTTAGTAACCGCTACTGCATTTATTCAGGCCATAATCAACCAGTTTGATGTCAGCATGTACGATGCAAATGTGGTAAAAGCAGCAGTGTTAGGTAGGTATCCACAAACCGTAGAATACGCAGGTGGAAACATAGCTACCATGCTTGACGTGCCTCAGAAATTAGAAGGCCCAGGTTACTCACTAAGGAACATTATGGTCAACCACGTTGTAGCAGCAACCCTCAAAAACACAATGCAATCAGCAGCTTTATCCAGCATCCTCGAACAATGTGCAATGTTTGAAATGGGAGATGCAGTAGGAAGATTCGAAAGAATGCACCTTCTTGGATTAGCTTACCAGGGAATGAATGCAGATAACATAGTATACAACCTTGTAAAGGACAACGGTAAAGAAGGAACAGTTGGATCTGTAATATTGGACATCGTTGCAAAAGCAGAAGAAGACGGTGTCATAGGTGTTGAAAAAACATTAGGCGACTTTAAAGTATACGGAACAGACGACCTGGCTAAATGGAATGCATACAACGCAGCAGGATTAATAGCAGCCACAATGGTTAACCAGGGTGCTGCAAGAGCTGCACAGGGTGTATCATCCACATTAGTATACTACAACGACGTAATTGAATTTGCAACTGGACTACCAAGCGTAGACTTTGGTAGAGTTGAAGGTACAGCAGTAGGATTCTCCTTCTTCAGTCACTCCATCTACGGTGGAGGTGGACCTGGTATCTTTAACGGTAACCACATCGTTACAAGGCACAGTAAAGGATTCGCTATACCATGCGTAGCTGCCGCAATGGCACTTGACGCAGGTACACAGATGTTCTCCCCAGAAGCTACATCAGGACTAATTAAAGACGTGTTCAGCCAAGTTCCTGAATTTAGAGAACCACTAAAATATGTAAACGAGGCAGCTGCAGATATCAAAAACGATATCTAAATTTAATCCAAACTTGGGGGCAAAACAGTAAATGGATATTGAAATATTTCCACACAGATTATTGAACACAGATACTGCTGAAAGATTGTTAAACGATCTCGATGGCTTAAAAGGTATCAAAAGAATGGTTATACAAGGACCGAGACTTTCTCAAGAAGAAAGCCCAGAGCACAGAACTATGATATTAAAAGGTGAAGAAGTCACCATACAAGTTAAACCTGGCAGAATACTTATGGAAATCGATTCAGAGGAAGTCATTGAAGAAATAAGGGAAAAATGTGAAGAAAATTTACCATTTGGATACAACATCCATGTGGGACGCTTCATAAGAAAACAAAAAACTGTTTCAGACACCCTTAAATACGGAGAGAAACTGGAAGAAGTTTCTGAAGAAATGGTTGGATTAACCGATCAAAACGCACAACTGAGTGAAAGAGCCAAAGTACTAAAAAGGAAAAAAGAAGAATGATTGGCAAAGGTACACACATAGTGGATTGCAGAGAAACAATGGGACTGGGCGAAGGAGGAGGAATTGCCCAAAGAGGAACATTTGCACAAAGTGGAAGTGATGTATTAGCAATGGCAATGTCTCCCGGAAGGAGGCATATAACAAAACCAGTTTGTGAAATAACATTCGCATTACGGGAAGCAAACATAATGACAAGTACTCTGGTGTTGAATGCCGGAGCTGGTATTCCACATGATGCTCCAACTGCAGGAGGCGGTAGTCTCATGGGACTTACTCCTAAAGAAATAGAGCAGATAAACTTACATAAACTTATAGTGGTACACCTTGGTGGTGTGAAGCATCACATCATTTATAAGGCCCGGTTGATACTAAGACACGTGGAGAAACCTTGCGTAATAATATGTGAATATCCTGTTGACTTTGAAGATTTTGCAAAAATTGGTGTAAAAACAAAAGCTGTAATGCCCGAAGAGCCAAAAACAAAAGGTGAAATTGTGGATATAATTAGCGGCGTAATTAGAGGAGAAACAGCCCCCCAAGAAAAGTTGGATGAAATAATTAAAAAAGTTAGATTAGCATTAGGAGGTCATGAAAATGGCAAAATTTTATCCTGGAACAACTAAGGTTGCCCAAAATAGAAGTAACTTTATGGACCCTGACTACAATCTTGAAAAACTAAGGGAAGTCTCTGACGAAGGTGTTGTAAACATCCTTGGACACAGAGCTCCTGGTGAGGAATATCCAAGCGCTCACCCACCACTCGAAGAAATGGATGAACCAGATGACCCAATTAGAGAACTCGTCGAACCACTCGACGGTGCAAAAGCTGGTGACAGAGTAAGATACATTCAGTTTACCGACTCAATGTACTTCGCCCCAGCACACCCATTCGTAAGGTCAAGATCTTACGTGTGCAGATTCAGAGGAGCAGACGCAGGTACACTATCTGGAAGACAAATTTTAGAAACCAGAGAAAGAGACCTTGAAAAATACTCCAAAGAATTACTGGAAACTGAATGGTTTGACCCTGCAAGATCTGGTATAAGAGGAAAAACAGTTCACGGACACTCCCTAAGACTTGACGAAAACGGTATGATGTTTGACATGCTCAGAAGGTTAATGTTGAACAAAGATACTGGTGTAGTAGAAGCAGTCAAAAACCAGATTGGTGACGAACTCGACGAACCAGTACCTTTAGGAGAACCATTAGACGAAGAAACACTCAAAAACAAAACCACTATCTACAGAAAAGATGGTGAAGCTTACAGAGACGACAAAGACGCAGTAGAAATCTGTCAGAGAATACACGTACTAAGATCCCAAGGTGGGTTCTATCCTGAATAATCAGGAGGGTGATTAATATGGCTGAAAAAAGATTTATAAACGCTTTAAAGAAAGCATTTAAAGAAGACCCAACAGAAAGAAACACAGAATACTATAAGTTCGATGGTTGGAGACAGTCAGAAAGAAAAACTGAATTCGTTAACGCAGGTAAAGAAATAGCCCAAAAACGTGGAATCCCAATGTACAACCCAGACGTTGGTACTCCACTCGGACAAAGGGTACTCATGCCTTACCAGGTTTCAACCACAGACACATTTGTTGAAGGTGACGATTTACACTTTGTAAACAACCCAGCAATGCAGCAAATGTGGGATGACATAAGAAGAACTGTTATTGTTGGTTTAAACACCGCACACACAGTTATTGAAAAAAGGTTAGGTAAAGAGGTTACACCTGAAACCATAACCCACTATCTTGAAACTGTAAACCACGCTATGCCTGGTGCTGCAGTAGTTCAAGAACACATGGTGGAAACAAACCCATCATTAGTGTCAGACAGTTACGTGAAAGTCTTTACTGGTAACGACGAAATAGCAGACGAAATCGACCAGGCGTTCGTCTTGAACATCAACAAAGCATTCCCTGACGACCAGGCTGAAGCTTTAAAAGCTGAAGTAGGAGATGCAATCTGGCAGATAGTCAGAATTCCTACTATTGTCTCAAGAACCTGTGACGGTGGTACAACCTCACGATGGTCTGCTATGCAAATAGGTATGTCCATGATTTCTGCATACAAACAGGCAGCAGGGGAAGCCGCAACTGGTGACTTCGCTTACGCTGCAAAACACGCAGAAGTTGTACACATGGGTTCATACCTACCAGTAAGAAGAGCAAGAGGGGAAAACGAACCTGGTGGAGTTGCATTTGGTTTCTTAGCTGATATAGTTCAGACACCAAGAGCATACCCGGATGACCCGGTAAGACAAACCCTGGACGTTGTTGCCGCTGGAGCAATGTTATACGACCAGATCTGGCTTGGTTCTTACATGTCAGGTGGTGTCGGATTCACACAGTACGCAACAGCCGCATACACAGACAACGTACTTGACGACTTCACATACTTCGGTCAGGAATATGTAGAAGACAAATATGGAATGACAGAAGCACCTAACACCATGGACACAGTCCTTGATGTAGCTTCAGAAGTAAACTTCTACGCACTTGAACAGTTCGAAGACTACCCAGCACTCTTAGAAACCATATTCGGTGGATCACAGAGAGCATCAATTGTTGCAGCAGCAGCAGGATGTTCAACTGCATTCGCTACTGGTAACGCTCAGACAGGTTTAAGTGGATGGTACCTATCCATGTACTTACACAAAGAACAGCACTCCAGACTTGGATTCTATGGATACGACCTGCAGGACCAGTGTGGTGCATCAAACGTATTCTCAATTAGAGGAGACGAAGGATTACCTCTTGAAGCAAGAGGAGCTAACTATCCAAACTACGCTATGAACGTGGGCCACCAGGGAGAATACGCAGGTATCTCACAGGCAGCACACTCTGCTAGAGGAGACGCCTTCACATTCCAGCCACTGGTAAAAATCGCATTTGCAGACGACAACCTCGTATTCGACTTCACAAATGTACGAGGAGAGTTTGCTAAAGGTGCATTAAGAGAATTCGAACCAGCAGGAGAAAGAACACTTGTTTCTCCAGCAAAATAAATAGGTGTAACGCAAACACCTATTTTTTTTTATTTTATTTAAAAAAGGAGGATTAATATGGTAGTAGACCCTATGATTACAGGATTAGGTGTTGTTGCCCTTATGGGGGCCGCTGCAACCATTGCAGGAGCTGCAGAGGATCTTGAATCCGATGTAGGATCAATGAGTAACCCAAACTCTCAGGTACAACTGGCTCCGCAGATGGGTAACCTTCATAGAATGTTTAACAAAGCCGTATCTGGTGAACCAGTTCTATGGGGTACAATGGCAGGTATAGCAGGTTCAGTAACAGCTATTCTTATCGGAATTAACTTGCCTGTTATAATGGCATTGGCTACAGGAGCTTTCGTAGCAGCCTTAATACATGCTTCATATGCAACAACAGCACACATGGGAAGAATAGTAAGTCAATCTCAATTTAATCAACCACTTTATCTGGATGTTATAACATCTCACTTAGGACCAATAGCAGGACACGGATTTTTAGTAACATTCGGTATTGTAGGATTATCATATCTCATGACATTAAATATACCAGGATTCGCACACCCATTCCCGATACCTCTACTTGCAGTACTCTGGGGAATAACAATCGGTGCTATAGGTTCATCAACAGGAGACGTTCACTACGGTGCAGAAAGAGAATATCAACAGTTACCTTTCGGTGGAGGTATTCCAGTTGCATCACATGGTGATATAACAAGAAAGGCAGAATTAGGTGCAAGAAACTCTATAGATGTTGTAAACTTCTGTGCTAAGTACGGTGGACCACTTACAGGATTCTGTTTCGGACTCATTGTATTCCTCAGTTTCTGGGTAACAGTAGTGTTCGGATTATTTGGGGGAATAATTGCAGGTATTATAATTGTCTTGATATTGATACTCCTGAACGGAAGAATAGAATCATTCGCAAGAAATACATACGGACCGTATGAGGAATAAGGAGGTTATTTAATGGATCCATTATTATTAATCGGCGCTATTACTGCAGGCGGAATTTTAATTGGTGGAGGTGTCCACTTTATACCCGTAGGTGGTGCTCCAGCAGCTATAGCAACAGCTACAGGTGTGGGTACAGGTACCGCTATGCTTGCAGCAGGTTCCGGTATGACAGGACTTATAGTAGCAGCAGCCATGACAGGACAGCCATTATGGATGATCCTTGCAGCAGGTGCAGTGGGATCAATGCTTATGATTGGTATAACCATGCTTGTAGGTAACCTCATCTACGTTTATGGTGTAGGGTGCGTTCCTGTATCAGCTAAGGTCGATGTCGACCCAATTACAAAATTACCACAATCAAAATATGTTACACCAGGTACAGAAGGTCACGGAATTCCAACCGTTTGTTTTGTAAGCGGTATAATAGGAGGTGCTCTCGGGGGTATTGGTGGAGGATTAATCTACTTTGCGCTAAATGACTCACTTGCAGTATTACCGGCTTATGGAGCAGCAGCTGCAGCAGCACTTGCAGGAATTTTTGCAGTAGGTATCTTCTTTATAAACGCAGTTATTGCATCATACAACATCGGTGGTACAATAGAAGGGTTCCACGATCCTAAATTCAAGAGAGTACCAAGAGGAATTCTCGGATGTTTAATAGCATCACTGGTATCTGGTATTGTAGCAGTATTATTAGTATACGGAGGTGTCTTCTAATGTCAGTAGCAGCAGGAGGACCCGCAGGTGCAGCCATACCTGCAACAAGATTAATGGCTCTTGGAATTATAGGTGGCCTTGGAGGGCTATATCTCTTACCGTTACTTGGACCTACATTTGGCGCAGTTACAGCGTCTCTTGGTGCTGTAGCAGCGATTATATGGGGTGCTGATGCAATCAGAAGAGTAGCAAGTTACGGTTTAGGTACTGGTGTACCATCCATTGGATACATGTCACTTGCTATTGGTATAGTAGGTTCTATAGCAGGACTGGCAAGTGTATTCATATTTGGCCCTGCATTTGGATTGGGCGGCCCAATAGTTGGATTAGCTATCGCAATGGTTTTAGGTTCTATAGTGGCGATAATTGGTAGACAAATAATTAAGATGAAAATTCCAGTTCTCGTTCAATGTACAGCTGAACTTTCAGGTGCAGCAGCATTATCCGTACTTGGATTCTCTGCAGCTATAGCTGGAAGCATTCTTATGCCAAAGATCTTAATTTCAGTCGTTTCAACAGGATTTATAGCATTGTTATTTATCCTGAATACTATGGCTATACAGCATCCATTCAACGCATGTTTAGGACCAAATGAAAACCAACCAAGAACCTTAAAACTTGCCATAGCCACAGGTTTTTCAGCCATGGCAATAGTAGGATTGCTTTCACTGGCAACTTCACAAACATGGTGGCTGGTTGCAATAATTGGTGCTATAGGATGGTTCATATCAATGAGTAGCTTTACAAAAGCATCCATTGAAGAAGCTGCATCAACTAAATGGGCAGGTCTCTGGCCAAAAGAAGAGGAACATTAAGGAGGAAGTAAAATGGTCGAAATGTTACCTATAGTTAATATAGCTCCAGAGTTAAACTTAACCCTCGATCCTTCTACCGGTATAGTCGGGGCAGGGATGAAAGGTGCAGTATTAGTATCCATGGACGATATAAATGCAGAAATAAGTACTTTAGAGGCTGCAGCAGAAGACCTAATGAATTCATTAGATCCTACCACTACTTCAGAAGGTTCCTACCCTGGCAGGGAAGGAGTATACCTCACTGCAGGTAAATTAACAAACGTAGTGTATGGATTTTTGTTAGGACTTGTACTGCTGATTGCCGCATTTGCAATATAGGAGGTGTTATGAGTGGCTGATAAAAAAGAAACAGCAGAAGGATGGCCTGTAATTAATGGGGACTATGTGGTCGGTGATCCTGAAAGTCCTGTAGCAGCAACCACACTTGCTTCTCACATAGAACAGATTCCAGTGGATGCAGGAGCTGCAATTGCAGGGCCTTGTAAAACAGAAAACCTCGGAATCGAAAAAATGCTTGCTAACCTTATATCTAATCCTAACATAAGATTCCTTGTTTTATGCGGATCAGAAGTACAGGGACACATCACAGGGCAAAGTATAGAAGCATTACACGCTAACGGTGTTGATGAGAAAAGGAAAATTATCGATGCTACAGGAGCGATACCATTCATCGAAAACATACCAGATGAAGGTATAGAAAGATTCCAGCAACAGATGGAAATCATAAGCATAATTGACACAGAAGACGCAGGGCAGATCCAGGCGAAAATTAAAGAATGCATAGAAAAAGACCCAGGAGCATTCGAAGAAGAAGCAATGATCATCAAAGTGGAAGAAGGCGGTGCAGAGGAGGAAGAAGGCGAAGCAATTAGACCTGTTGCTCCGGAAGTTGCATTAATTGATGCAAGAGTCCGCAACATTCAGACACAGGTAAAGATGATCGGTGCTGACCAGAGGATGTTTGCAGGGATGTATTCAGGTAAAGTACAAGGTATTGCACTCGGATTAGCCTTTACTTTAACAATTGGAGTACTGCTGCTTATATAGGAGGTTTAAATATGGTTATATTCTCAAACAAACCTAATATACGTGGCCTTAGAAAAACTGTTGAAGAAGTTAAATACAGTACTCAGTTAATTGGTCGTGAAATGAGATTGTTTTCAGGGCTCATAGCAACAAGAATTTATGGAATGACCTTAGGTTTTCTTCTGGCTTTGATTCTTGTTGGAGGACCAATAGCATATAAAATATTAGTGGGGGCATGATTAGATGGCGGAAGATTCAATACCTCAAGTTATTGTCCCTTCAGACGATTTCAACAAAGCAAATGAGAGATTGGATGATATAGAAGAAAAAGTTGAATTTACAGCAGGTGAAGTCTCTCAAAGATTAGGTCAACAAATAGGTAGGGATATTGGTATTTTATACGGTTTAATAATAGGACTCATAATCCTGTTTGTAATATTTAAAGTCGTAGCAATAGGAGCATTCCTACAGGCGTTAGGTATGTGATTTAGGAGGTTTACGCATGTTTAGATTTGATAAAGAACAAATAGTATTAGATGTTGCCGGAGTCATGGTTGGAGGACAGCCTGGTGAATTTCCAACTGTTTTGGCAGGAACCATCTTTTATGGTGGACATAAAATTATAAGCGATGAAAAAGCAGGTGTTTTTGATAAAGACGCAGCAGAAGGGCTAATAAAAACTATGGAAGAAATGTCCGACATTACAGGAAACCCATGTATTGTACAAACCTTCGGTGCAACAGCTGAAGCAATGGTCAAATACCTGGAATTTGTGGGCGAAGTAACAGACGCACCATTCATGATTGATTCAACCTCAGCCGATGCTAAGGTTGCAGGTGCAAGACGTGTGGATGAAATGGGATTATCCGAAAGGGCGATCTACAACTCCATAAACATGGCTTCTGAAAAGGATGAACTGGACGCTGTTGCAGAAACAGATATTTCTGCATCAATTGTTTTAGGTTTCAACCCTATGGAACCTGGAGTAGCAGGTAAACTCAGTATTTGGGAAGATGGTGGAAGCGCACTTGATGAAGGACTTCTTGTTATGTCTGAAAAATGTGGAATTACCAAACCATTCATGGACGTAGCCATTACTCCATTAGGTCAGGGAGCAGGACCTGCATGCAGAACATCCTTTGCAGTTAAAAGCAAATGGGGATACCCTGTTGGTAGTGGTATTCACAACGTGCCTTCTGCATGGGACTGGCTCAGAGCATACAAAAAAGAACACCCAGAAGCATGGCCAGTTTGTGACATAGGTTCCAACCTAATCCAGCAAACTGTAGGTGGAGACTTCGTACTCTTTGGCCCTATAGAAAACTCAAGAATGGCTTTCCCTGCATGTGGTATGGCTGACATATTCATAGCAGAGGCAGCAAAAGATGTGGGAACAGAACCAATTGAAGAGCACCCATTCTTCAAATTGCTCTAAATTAGGCGATTATTCGCCTAAATCTCTTTTTTTTTAATTGAAAACTATTTCATAATAAAAATTAATTCTACACCAAATACTTTCCAAACATTTAAATAATTAAACATAGGAAATATATTTCCGGTGCAATATGATTCAATTAATTGGGCTTCTGGGGACTTTAATATTTTCGTTGTTAATAGTCATAAAAGCTGCAGATTTATTTGTTGAAAATCTTGTAGAAATAGGTGGGGCTTTGGGAGTTTCCCAAATAATACTGGGAGTAACTGCATCAGCTATAGGAACATCACTTCCTGAATTCGGTTCTGCATTGATAGCTACTTTAACAGGAAGCAGCGATATTGGCGTAGGCGTGGTTATAGGTTCAAATATATGGAATATTGCAGGAATTCTGGGTATATCGGCATTCGTAGCAGGAATAATTCAAACCAACCGCCAGGAAATTGAGCGTGATGGCGTAATGACGCTTTTAACAGCATTTATTCTCATGGGCTTTTTACTTTTTGTTAATGAAATTACAAGAATAGTGGGAATTGTTCTGATAACTGTATATGCTGTGTATATGTGGATATTAATAAAAGCCCAAAAGGAAAAATCTAAAAATAATTCTAAAAAAGGCAGTGAAAAAAAATCTATTAACCAAAGAAATGTTTTTCTTTTAATAATTGGACTTACAGGTTTAATAGTTGGATGCAGACTGCTCGTTTATAGCGGAGTTGGACTTGCAGAAGTTGTAGGCATACCTCAGATGTTAATTGGGCTATTTGCACTTGGAATAGGAACAAGCGCGCCTGAATTTGTAGTAACTCTCTCTTCAGCAATGAAGGGCTTGCATGATTTATCTATTGGAACTGTATTGGGCAGTAACACGTTTAATTTAATGATAGGAATAGGATTACCTTCTCTTTTTATGAATATTCCCATAGAACCTCTTTCTGTAACTTTTGATGCGCCAGTAATGGTTTTTGTTACATTATTGCTGGTTGTGCTTACATGGTGGAAAATGAAGCTTACAAGATATGCTGGATTAACTCTTGTAATTATATACGTATGCTATATTGCAGTAAGGATATATATCTCTGTATAACCTTAAATTGGAAAAATATTGCTATGTTGCTTAATTATTAAAAAAATAGAACACTCTAAATAGAGATATTACAACATTTAAATCGAACATTTTATATTTAATTCTACCAAAACCATTAATAGCATCTCGGAGGGAATTCATTGTCATTTTTAGGAAAAATATTCAGTAGGGATTCAAAGCCAGTTATAGCAAAAAGCAGGTATATAACAATTGAAGAAGCAAAAATGGCTTCATTTACAAAGAAAACAGCAGGACAGGGATACGGACAAAACCTTCGTCCCGATGTTTATTATATAGTTGCATCTGTTGAACTGGGAAATACAACCACAAAATGTATTTTAACAGCTACAAATTTGAATACAAGCAGAACATATCTTTTGGATAAGACTGTGAAGATGACCAGGGACATTAGACCCCCAAAAAAAGGCGAAAAAGTCTTTGGTGAGACGGTATGGCATGTAGAACTGACCAAAGAATCTGTATCAGAAATGATCAGGGATACAATTTTAGAGTCAGTAAAGCGTTCAAAAATAGATATGGATAAGGATCTTGATTTTGTTGTTCGTTCAACAGGAGTTACAGCCGGATTTGCATCTCCTGAAGAAGTTGGACAGCTTATTATAGCTCTTGCAGATGGATGTCTTGATGCAGGAATCCCTCCAAGTAAAATGTCGCCTGCAATGTCAATAAACAGTTTTCCAAAAAAATTGAAAGATTTTACCCTCATTGAAAAGGTCATGTTTGATGGTGCTGTAGTTAGCGTAATCCCTCCAACTGGAAGGGCAGTTGTTGCAAATGAAATGGAGGGAGAACTTGTAACTGCAGGTATTAAAGTCGGGGCAAAGTGGACCGACGTTGATTATAGAAACCCATGTGTTTCTATTGATTTTGGAACAACGCTGGCTGGAAGGATTACAAACGGTCAGGAGCCCTATGCAAGAACAATCGGTAATTTTTGCGGCCTTGCAGGGGGAGTTTCTGATGCAATAATAAGGGGAACAGAAAAAGTAGATAAACGTGGTGGAGCAGCTCTGGATCTCTACAATAGAGAGATTTTAAAGAAAGCAGACTGGGAGAAAGCTGAAGAGTATGCAATACGCGCCCACGAATTCTTGGACATAGGAAAAGTTCCAGAAAATAGGAAGAGATTTGGAACAGTACCAGTAGACCCCGAAGCTGCATACAGTGCTGGAACAACGCTTATTGGTTGTGATGCTGGTAAAAATGGAGATAAAATTCCGGAATTAACCGAACTGGGTCATGAAATTTACACTGAAACTGATATTCACACTTTATTTGCCACGCTTGACCATGTAAGCGCAAAGATTGTTAAAAGACTTCTTGATGAAGCTTTCGTAGAAGGGGTTATTGAAGAAGGTTCTGTATTGGGTGTAACTGGTAGAGCAGGAATAACTGGAAGAAAACCCGAGTTTATCCTGAAATACTCAAAAGATAAATTCAACAACACTATATTTGTATCTGATGCCCTTGCAATGGGCGCGGCTGTAATGGCACGTTGTATGAATTCTATTGGAACCCCTCATATTCCAATCGGTGGTAGACAGGGCGGGCCATGTATTTTAGGGGAGAGGAGGAAGCTTCAAAAAAAGGGATAAAAACAATGCCAGCGAAGATGGTTCATGAACACATTTATAACTGAATTTGGAAAACCAGGAAATATTAGCCCACCCTGTTTAAAAAAGAAATTGTTTATTTTTTTTAGACACTTTATTAATCCAGATAATCAATTAATTTTGAAAGCCAATCCACCCATTCATCATAGGATATATTAGGATAAGACATATCTGCATTTGGATGCATAAAACGGCACAGAGTAAGAGTTTTTATGTGGGGGGCAAAATTTTTTAGGGTGGAAAGTCCCTGTGAGCCCAGATAATAAGGAACACCTATAAAAAGTACCAGATCATAGTTTCCTTTACCATCAAAACCTTTCCAATCCGGATTTTTAAGATTGTTTATTATTTCCACCACACCCATAGTATGATCAGGTTTGAATTCATATTTATCCAGAGCTAAATTTGATCCCCCTGTTGCAACAACAGTTACATTTATTTTTTTTGCAATTTTTATGGATTTTTCAGTTATTTTTTCAGGTATAATATTTAACAGTGACCCCATGATAAATAGAGGTCTTTTCGACTGCTTAATGGTCAAAGCAGCCATTTTTGGAGGCCAGATCCTGGCCTGATTAACGCTTATTAAAGCTGGATTCCATGCTAACATAATGTCACCAATATCTTTATAATGAATGATGTGCGAAACTACAATATAATGATTAATCATGATAGTATATAAGGGTGATGTTTTGCCTAAAACCGAACCAAAGAGAGAAAATGATTCAGTAATAATTAAAGGATTAGACTTAGATTTCAAAGATATAGATGTCTATTTAAAAGAAAAACAAAAAGTAAATAGTGTACAGAAAAATGTAAGCTTAAATTATCCTGAACTTCGAGAATGGGATTTAAATTTACTTTCATATTTTAAACCTTTTTATGCCCCCCTCTGTGATATGTGCTGTATGTGTACCTATGGCAAATGCGATCTATCAAACAACAAGAAAGGGGCATGTGGAATAAACCTGGAAAAACAGCAGTCCAGAATAGCACTCCTGACCTCATGTATTGGTGCTTCAACACACGCAGCTCATGCTAGAGATCTTGTTGACAGATTACTGGAAAAAAACTCCAACTTAGAGCTAAAATACAGCAATTTAATTGATTTAACATCACCCATCACCACCACCCTAACCGGGATAACACCCAGAACAGCTAATGAACTGGATGAGGTCATGAGCTGTGTTGAAAAAGAACTTACAAATCTCATGGCTTCTGCCCATACTGGTCAGGAAGGCGCTCACTTAGATTTTGAATCAAAAGCACTTCATGCAGGCGTAATGGATCATTTAGCCCTGGAAGTGGCTGAAATAGCTCAAATTAATCTTTATGATTTGGATAAGGGAGAATCAAACACTCCTCTTCTAGAAATTGGGATGGGAGTTGTTGACAGTGAAAAGCCGGTTATATTATGTATAGGGCATAGTATAGCGCCAAGTAGCAAAATAATAGATTATGCAGATGAAAAGGAGCTATTAGAAGGCCTGGAAATCTGTGGACTATGCTGTACAGCAATAGAACAGGGAAGGTATTCTCCAAAGTCAAAAATAGTAGGATCCATATCCAGACAGTTGATGTTTATAAGAGCTGGAATCCCTGATTTAGTTGTCCTTGATGAGCAGTGCATACGGGCAGATATACTTGAACTATGCGCAGAAAGAAACATTCCCATCATAGCCACAAGTGACAAGTGTTCATTAGGCCTGCCTGACAGAACCAGAGAAAGCCCCCAAAAAATTGTCAGTGAAATCATGAATGGGGATAGTCCTGGAGTTTTAATAAGAGACATGGACAAGGTGGGGAAAGTAGCCGTAGATCTGGCCCTTAAGGTTAAAGCCAGAACTTTAACACCCCGTGAAAATTCATTACAGGAAGAAGACCTTGAGACCCTTATCAAGGACTGCGTTGAATGTGGACAGTGTGAGAGGGTGTGTTCTGCCATGTTACCAATTACCACTTCATTATCCGAGGCTAAAAATGGAGACACTTCTCTTTTAGCCAGTTTCTACGGGAAATGTGTTGGTTGCGGTAAATGTATGGAAGCGTGTTCTGAAAACATCCCTCTTATCGATCTGATACGTATGGCTGCAGAAGAAAAAATTGCATCTGAAAAGTATCTGATACGCTCTGGCAGAGGCCCTGTTCAGGATGTTGAGATACGTAAAGTAGGTGCACCCATAGTCTTTGGAGACATACCCGGAGTCATAGCCCTTGCAGCATGCTCTAATTATGATAAGGGAGAAGAAGAAATAGCCCTTATTGCAGAAGAATACCTTAAAAGAGGATACATTGTAGTAGCTGCAGGATGTGCAGCCATGGACATAGCTTTATATAAAGACGAAGAAGGTAAAACTCTATATGAAAAATATCCCGGCGACTTTGATAAAGGAGGTCTTCTAAATTTAGGCCCCTGTGTTGCAAATGCTCATGCTATAGGTAGCGCTATTAAAATAGCAAATATATTTGCCAAAGTCCCACTGGAAAACAACTTCACAGAAGTAGCAGATTATATTGTAAATCGTATTGGGGTTTGTGTAATTGCATGGGGTGCCATGTCACAAAAGGCTTTTGCCATAGCAACCGGTGCTAACCGCTGGGGAATTCCTGCTATTCTCGGGCCCCAGGCGTCAAAATACCGCAGACTATATCTTGGAAATGACCTTGAACCACGAAACATAAAAGATCAGCGCGACCAGAGTAAAGTTATGTGCGAACCAGCCCCTCTTCACCTGGCTTATTCTGCTGAAAGCATGAATGAATGCATGACTCTGGCAGCAAAACTGTGTATAAGGCCCAATGATACACCCAGGGGGAGGATGATCAAGTTATCAAACTATATAGATATCTACAAAAAGTACTACGGTACCTTACCCTCTGATTTACATCTATATATCAGAGACGAGAAAGAAATTCCATTTAAAGAGAAAGATGAAATTTTGAAAAAACTCAAAGAAATGAATTGGAAACCCAGAAAAAGCCCCCATGAACCTTCAATATGTATGGGGTAAACATTAAAAAAAACTCCAGAACCAGTGTGTATGGTGAGGCTGATCCCTGGATCACCTCTTCCAATTCATGAACATGTTTTAAAATAAATTCTAGCAAGTTGGTGATAATAATGAATCCATATATTACTCTTAAAGATCCCCTGAAATGTTCTAAATGTAACCTGTGTTTTGTTAAGTGTGAGGAAATACATGGAATTAGCAGAATCGTAAAATCTGACGATCTTCCAGTGATGTGTATACAATGCAATGACTGTAAAGAGGTTTGTAAGGTTAACGCAATTTATACTAAGAATAATATAGCTATTGTGGACAGTGAACTGTGTGTTGGCTGTAAAATGTGTGAAATGGTCTGTCCGGTTAATGCTATAAAAGTCGAAAACCTGTTAGCACACAAATGCACGCTGTGTATAGACAAAAAGCTGATCCCTGCATGTATTGAAGTTTGTCCAGATAAAGTACTGACAATTACATGTGATGAAGAATGAAAAATGGATTAGAAGCTTCTTAACTCTTCTAACCTTTTAATTCTCTCATCCATTGGAGGGTGTGTTGAAAATAAATTTAAGAATATTTTTCCTTTTTCGCCGAATGGGTTAACTATGAACATATGGGCTGTCGCAGGATTTGTATCCATTGGTCTTGCATTAACTCCCATTTGAAGTTTTCGAAGTGCATCTGCAAGTGCCCATGGTTTTCCAGAGATTTGTGCACCACTTGCATCGGCTTTGTATTCTCTTGCTCTACTTATTGCAAGCTGAACCATCATAGCAGCTATTGGGGCAATTATGGACATTGCAAGTATTCCAATTAATCCACCACCATCATCATCTCCACCACCACCAAAGATCGCAAAGAACCTTGCGTAATCTGCAACTATAAATACAGCTCCTGCTATTGTGGCCGCTATTGCACCTATCAGGATATCTCTATTTTTAACATGCCCCAGTTCGTGAGCTATGACTCCTTCAAGCTCATCTCTGCTTAACAAACCAAGCATGCCTGTAGTTACAGCTACAACAGCTTTTTCAGGATTTCTAACTGTTGCAAATGCATTTGGTGTCTACTTATCACCACAGTTTTTTCATAGTTTTTAAATCAACACATTTTGTGATCTTTTATTTAATTCTGGTAACTAAAAGATCGCATTATTTAAAATGAAGTTTGAATATATAAACTTTGTGTGACTAAAATTTTACTACAAATATTTAAGTTTTCGGTGATTTTAAATGGTAACCGCTTTGATAATGGCAGGAGGGAAAGGAACAAGGATGAAACCTGGCGTGGAAAAACCACTTGTTAAGATAAATGGGATACCAATGATTCAATACGTAATTGATGCACTTAAAAATGCAGATAAAATAGATAATATAATCGTTGCAACAAGTAAAAACACACCAAAAACTGATGAATTTTTAAAAAAAAATGGTATTAAAACAATTATGACTCCTGGCAAAGATTATATACATGATCTTGGATTAATTCTTTCTGATTTTGATGAAAATGATATTTTACTTACAGTGACTGCAGATTTACCTCTTATAACTGGAAATATTATTGATAAAGTGTTGAATAAATATGAAAAATCTCCAAAGCCAGCCATGAGTGTCCTGGTTCCACTTGAAATTTTCCAGACATACTCAATCAAACCCACAACAGTTTTTGATAATCTGGTGCCTTCGGGATTAAATATATTAAGGGGAATTAACAAGACACAAAATGAGGAAGTTTTAATATTAGAAAAAATAGAACTTGCCCTAAACATAAATACGTGTGAAGACATAAATCTTTTAAAAAGGCTAATGGGTGATGGAGATGACTGAGGAAAGAAAACTTATTAAAGGGGAAGAAAAAGTCTGGAGCGAAATTAAAGGATATCAGGTTGCAACAAACAACGCAAGGATATTAGGCGAACTTGATGAACTCATAATAAATGGCAAAACAGGTAAAATCACTGATGTTGTTATTAAGGTTGAAAAAGGCAGAAACATCCATGTTAAAGGTGCAAAGAAAAAAGGAGATCACCTGCTGGTGCCATTTGGGAAGGTAGAGAAAGTTGGTGAATTTATAATAATTTCAGAGTCATAATCTGACACCACTTTTAAATATTATTTTAACTCTTATTCTGTAATTTAAGGTCCTTTATAGAACGGATGAACAACAGCGTCTTTTTCATTTAATATCTCATCAATTGAAGGTTCCATGCTGAATGCTCTTTTTATAGCTAATTTTGTAGCTTCATAGTTATTTATATAAATTTTATCGCTTTCTTTTGAATCAGGATGGATAAAAACACCACATACTATACAGATTTCTTCAGCTTTATTTTCGGGAATGGTTTCATCATAAACACAATCTACAACTGCAGTGGCAAGTGCTTTTTGTGCAGGGCCATAAACCTTCATAATATCCTTTCTTCCTCTAAGCGAAACCTTGGGGACAATTAAAGTTATTGGCTTGGCCACAAGATTGGGGGCTATAATTGCAAAAAGGGGAGTGTGTTTATCCATCTGCTGTGCAAGAGCATTAGCAAAGGCATGGCCAACAGGGCCTTCTTTGTCTCCTATTAAAAGATCTAAATGTGCAACTTCTTTTCCTTTTCCAAAACGTGCTTCACCATTTAAATACATAATATAACCTCTATTATTTGTATATATTTTATGGAATTAATATTTTTTTTGGGGTGAGGCTGTTCAATAATTCAAAGTCAGAGAAAGAAATAAGGGAAATTAACCCTGATTTATAAACTGGAATTACATAGCTTTTGGTTTCATTTGCCGGCAATTTGGTGGGAAGGGGATATTAACTGGAATGAAGATTTTTTTTTATGGTCCCTGAATTATCTTCTTTAAACCCAAACCCCATAATTAATCCACTAATCCTCCTGTAAACCCCATAAATGGAGGGGTAAGTAACTTAAAACAATTATAACTTCCATAAACCCATTTATAGTTGATTACCAAACATATTATACTTTTGGGTACAGGTAACACTCAATTAAGGTGCTCAAAAATCCCACAAAATCTTCGATTTTTGGCACCCCAAACACTTTCAAAAGCTCTGCTTTTGATGCCTCGAAAACCCACGGTTTTCGGCGGCTTTGTGTTTGTGGGGTTTATTAATCTGGTTAAAGCATGTTCTATTTAGAATCATAACGTTCATAAGTTTGATAAATCACTCTCTTCACTATAAATTAATATCATCGGAATTTCGATCAACTCATACGTACTGATTTATACGATAATTTCAAATATTTTTGTGATATTAGTTAACTATTTAATGTCTTTTTATGATAAATAAATCCTTGAAAGGCCGTATTCTCATATTAATAATTAGGTCATGATTTTTGGTTCGGCTAATTTAAAGGTTTTTAGAAATTCTCTTATGATATTAAGAATCATTGAGATAATGTTAAATGATTACATACCCTTCAAGCTCATATCAAGCATTCTTTTGGTTTCATCTGCAAGTTCCTGTGGCAATCCAGTAATATCCATGCTTAAGAAACCTCTTACAATCATAGAAGCAGCTTCTTTTTCTGTAAGACCTCTTGCCATTAAATATAAAACTTCTTCTTCTGCAATCTTCCCTACTGCAGCTTCATGTGACATTTCTACCTCACTAGCGCTACCTTCGAGCTCTGGAACCGCGTATATCATGGAATCGTCAGATAAAACTAGTCCATGGCATTCTAAATGTCCTTTAACATTTCTTGCCCTGCCTGCAAGATGTCCACGAGCATAAATTTGTGATTGATCCTTAGAAACTGCTCTTGAAATCATTTCACTGCGTGATCCTTCACCTTCTAACAAAACCCTGGATCCCATATCCAATATTGAATCTTTTTGACCTCCCAAAATGGACTGGAACAATACTTTTGAATTTTTACCTGAGCAATATGCTGTAGGATAAGATTGAATGCTTCTAACGGGGCTTGTAAGTATATAATTGCTGATGTAGGTGGCTTCATCTCCAACCATTACACCAGTTCTTGGACGGACATCCACCTGTTCTGCCCAGTTATGTACCATTGTGAAAGTTATTTTAGCTCCAGGCTTAAGGTAGAACTCAGATACTCCAACGTGGAGTGCTGAACTTACGTCTGCACCAGTTGCACAACCGGTTATGATGTGCAGCTCAGAGTTTTCCTCAGCTATAATAACGTTGTGAACATTTTGCATTACATTTTGATCGCCAATAAACATACAGGCCTGTAAGGGGAATGTTTCTATGGCACCAGGCGGAGATCTTATAAAGTAACCGCTACTTCCCTCTTCAGCTTCTCTAAGTGCAGTTTGAGCTGTGAATTTGTCAGCATCAGGAGCCACAGCTTTCCACATGTAATCTTTAAGCCATCCATACTTCTCAACTGCAACATTCATTCCCATTATTTCTACATTTTCTGAAGGGCATGTAGTACAAACTCCGCTTTGATCCATTTGAATATAGGTACCTGCACGCTCTTTTTCAGTGGGATCAACCCCTACTTTAAGTAAAGTGTCTTGGACTTTTTTAGGGACTTCAGTAGCTTTATCTACCCTTTCATGTTCGCCCGCTTCTTCTTTGATGAATTTTTCAAGGTCTATGTCTTCTCCATAAAGAGGTTTCTTTTCTCTGGCTTTTTTA
Source organism: Methanobacterium sp. UBA176 (assembly GCA_002505765.1). GTDB lineage: Archaea > Methanobacteriota > Methanobacteria > Methanobacteriales > Methanobacteriaceae > Methanobacterium_D. The sequence goes on from DAVZ01000032.1 coordinate 38,017, forward strand.
GCCCTTTCTAATGTACTCTGCAACATTCAACACATCCTTTAAATCCTTCTTTTCGTATATCTTCTAATATTTCTGCAGGATTACCGGAGCAGGCTATTTTACCCTCCATTAGCACATTGGCTGTATCTGCATTTACAAAATTTAGAATATAGCCTAAATGGGTTATAAGAAGACCTGATTTTTCTCTCATACCAGGTTTTTTATCTTTATCAAGCAGTACATTGATTTCTTCTGCTAATAGCTCCACATTTTCAATATCCACACCAGAATCAGGTTCATCGAACATAATAAAGTCGGGTTTTTGGGCAAGAAGCTGTAAGATTTCCGATCGTTTTATTTCTCCTCCTGAAAATCCCAGATTAATATCCCTTTCTAAGAATCTTTCATCGAATTTAAGTTTAGTAACAAGTTCCATCATTTCAGGATTTAATTCCTCATTCTCGGGAATGCCACCCATACTTTCCATTTGGAGAATGCTTCTTAATTTTACTCCACGTATAGCGGGTGGATTTTGGAAACTAACCCCTATACCAGCTTTTACACGTTCTGTAGTGGTATAGTTGGTTATATCTTCTCCTTTAAATATAATTTCGCCTCTTGTCACTTTATACTTTGGAAATCCAAGTATAGCCATAAAAAGAGTGCTTTTACCGGATCCATTTGGTCCCAAAAGGACATGAGTTTCTCCTTTACCTATATTCAGATCTATATCGCTTAAAATTTCTTTTCCATTAACTTCAACAGCCAGATCATTTATTTCAAGTAGCAGTTTTACCACCACCATTTATTTAGTATTAAATGTTTTTTTTTTATTTCTTAAAATTTTATTTATATTTTATTTATAAATTGACTAATATTAACATTTGTTATTTACTAAAAATTGAATATTGTTTACATACAGTACAATTTTAAAAAACTTTTTAAAAAAATATGTAAAAAATTCTATGAATTTGCATATGTAGATCTAGAAATATAATGTGATCCAGATAAATATTTTGAAGTTACCTCAGTGGAAAATTAAACTGAAAATTTATTTTATTTAAGAAAATAAATAAAATATAAATTTATATTCTATTTAAAAACATTATTATAACGGATATGGGCAATATGGACTTTTATTGCTCCTCTTTAGAATAGGAAAATTGGTGTTATTATATATAAACTTTTCGAATTTGTTTTATAAATAACCTTTATATTAATTGGTTTTAAACTATAATAAGTGTACATAGTACACAATGTTGTACAGTGATATAGTACATGGAAAACGCAAGGAGGAAACTCTATGGCTGAGGATGATATAAAAATCGTTATGTTTTGTTGTAACTGGTGTTCCTACGGTGGAGCAGACACAGCAGGCACTGCAAGGATGCAATATCCTCCGAACATACGTGTAATAAGAGTAATGTGTTCAGGACGTATAGAACCACAGTTTGTTCTAAAGGCATTCAAAGAAGGAGCAGACGGTGTCATTGTTGCAGGATGTCACCACGGAGACTGCCACTACGATGCAGGAAACTACAAATTAGACAGAAGAATGAGATTAATCTACAAACTGGTAGAAGATCTTGGAATAGGAAGAGAAAGGGTATACCACGACTGGATCTCTGCATCAGAAGGAGAAAAATTTGCAGAAACAGTTAAAATGATGGTAGATCGTATTAAAAATCTCGGACCATCCCCACTTAAGGCACAGTTAGCAGAAGTTGAAAAGGTGGAGGCATAAACATGGCAGAAGGTAAAAAAGCCAAGATATTAACAACATGGCTCTCAGGATGTTCAGGTTGTCACTTATCCATAGCAGATATACATGAAGCTATTATCGACGTAATGGAACTTGCTGACTTCGAACACAGCCCGGTTTTAATGGATGTAAAATATGATGAAATTCCAGAAGTAGACGTTGCTATCGTTGAAGGTGGAATTAGAAACGATGAAAACCACGAAATGGCTGAAAAAATCAGGGAGAAGGCTGGTTTAGTTATAGCATATGGTACATGTGCGGTATATGGAGGTATCCCTGGACTTGGAAACCTGTGCACCAATGAAGAACTTATACAGGAAGCATACATAAACTGCCCAAGTAACGTAAACCCGGAAGGCATTATTCCCAATGAGGAAGTACCAACATTTGAAAGCAGAGTAAGACCTCTTGGTGAAGTTATAGATGTTGATATAAACATTCCTGGTTGTCCACCAAGATCTGATGTTGTTGCCGAAGCTATTTTAGCTTTACTTACAGGTAAGCCATTAGAATTACCAACAACCAACCTCTGTGAAGTTTGTCCAAGAGAAAAGCCACCAGAAGGAATGGCTATGGATGAAATTAAAAGACAATTTGAAGTAGGTAAACCTGAAGAAGATGTTTGTTTAGTACCTCAGGGAATAGTATGCATGGGACCAGCAACAATTTCGCTCTGTGGAGCAGAATGCCCAAGCATAGCCGTACCCTGTAGAGGATGTTATGGACCAACCTCTAAAGTAATGGATCAGGGAGCAAAAATGATAAGTGCAATTGGATCTGACTTTGGAATTGAACGTGATAAAACCGTTGATCCTGAAACAGTTGCTGAACAACTGGATGATGTAGTCGGTACTTTCTACACATTTACACTCCCGGCTTCATTAGTACCTATGAAATTAAGGTCAAAGGAGGCAAAATAAATGGTTAAATTAACACTTGAACCTGTAACCAGAATTGAAGGTCATGCTAAAATTACCGTACAGCTTGATGATGCAGGAAATGTAAAAGAAACCAGACTACACGTTATGGAATTCCGTGGATTTGAAAAATTCTTGCAGGGAAGACAAATTGAGGATGTACCCAGGATAGTACCCAGGATCTGTGGTATCTGTGATGTACAGCACCATCTTGCAGCTACAAAAGCTGTTGACGGTGTTTTTGGATTTACTCAAGAGGATGTTCTTCCAGCAGCATACAAGATGAGGGAAATTATGAACTGGGGTTCATACATGCACTCACATGCACTCCACTTCTACTTCCTGGCAGCACCTGACTTTATAGCAGGTAAAGACAGAAAAACGAGGAACGTTTTCCAGATTATTAAGGATGCTCCTGAACTAGCTTTACAGGCCATAGAGTTAAGGAAAAACGCTCTCGACATCGTTACCGCCACTGGTGGAAGACCAATTCACCCAACTTCTAACCTACCAGGTGGAATCTCCACAGAAATTGATGAAGAAAAACAAAAGGAGTTACTTGCAAAAGCTCAAAGAAACATCGAATTAGCAGATGCTACAATCCAGACTGCAATTCCAATCTTTGAAGAAAACTTAGATCTTGTAAAGGAACTTGGTTATGTTAAAACATACCATACTGGTCTTGTAAACGACGGTGTATGGGACGTATACCATGGTGATGTAAGGATGAAAGACCCTGAAGGTAATTCTTACGCAGAATTTGCACCAGAAAACTACGTTGACTACATAGCAGAAAAAACAAAACCATATTCCTACCTTAAGTTCCCTTACATAAAAGATATAGGTTATCCAGAAGGTATTTACAGGGTAGCACCTCTCTCAAGATTAAATGTAGTTGACAGAATGCCGGATGCTGCACCTAAAGCACAGGATTACCTCAAAGAATTCAGAAACACCTTCGGTTACGCACAGGAACCACTTCTATTCCACTGGGCAAGACTCATAGAGCTTGTTGCATGTGCTGAATGTGCTACAGATGCTTTAGAACAGGACTTATCAGGTCCAAAATGGCAGGATTCCCTTGAAAAAGTAGCTGGTGAAGGTGTAGGTATCGTTGAAGCACCAAGAGGTACATTAACTCATCACTATGCTACAGATGAAGACGGACTTGTCTCCAAAGCAAACATTGTTGTTGCAACAATCCAGAACAACCCATCCATGGAAATGGGTATTCAGAAAGTTGCAAATGACTACATAAAACCTGGTGTAGAAGTAGATGACAGTATTTTCAACTTAATGGAGATGGTAATAAGAGCTTATGACCCATGTCTGTCATGTGCAACCCACACAATTGACAGTCAAATGAAGCTTTCAACCCTTGAAGTGTATGACAACAAAGGAGACCTAATAAGCAAACTTTAAACCATTAATGGTGAAAAAAAAATGATAGTAGTAAACAAAGAAGGTTGCATCCGATGTGGTGCTTGTGAAGGCGCATGTCCAACAGCAGCAATTTCAGTAACACCTGAAGATGTGATTTTCTGTGATATGTGCTCTAATGAACCAAAATGTGTCGACATTTGTCCGACTGGTGCTCTTAAAGCAGATGAAATGACATTGGATGAATCGGGAATTAAACAAACCCGCATAGTATTCAATCCTTCATTATGTGACGAATGTGGAGATTGTGTAGATGTATGCCCTCCAAATGTTTTAAAACTGGAGGAAGGAAAAGTGCAGACAGTTCCTTTGGAAGGATTCTGTGTAATGTGCCAGAAATGTGTGGATGTGTGTCCAGTTGAAGTTATAGGGATAGAAGGCATTAAAGAGCCTAAGGTAATTGAAAAAGATATTACAGGACCTATAACTATTATAGACTGTACTGGTTGCGGAATGTGTGTAGAAGAATGTCCAGTTGACGCTATCACGCTTTCGGAATACGGTGAACCCATTGAAATCGATGAAGATTTATGTATAAAGTGTGGAGTTTGTTCACAGACATGCCCATGGAATGCTGTATATATATCTGGTAAAACACCAGTTAAAAGAGCAAAAGACATCATTGCATTTAATCTTGACGAAGATGCATGTATTGGATGTAATATTTGTGTTGAAGCATGCCCTGGAGACTTTATTAAGTCAAAAGCAGCAAATCTTTCAGTAGAACTCCCGGATATTTGTACAGCTTGCGGACTTTGTGCATACATGTGTCCTGTTGATGCCATTGATCTTGAAGTCGAACTTGGACCAGCATCACCTACAACTGAATTAGGAGTTGTAAGAAACCCAGAACTCTGTGAGTTTGATGGTGCATGCGCTGAAGTATGTCCCAGTGGAGCTATAAGGGTTGGGCCAGGAAAATCTTATGCAAATTGTACAAGATGTGGAGCATGTGCAACCATATGTCCTACTGGCGCTTTAAAATTTTCAGAAATGGACAAAGAAATCAATGGTGAAATGGTCAAAAGATCAAGAATAGAATTCAGCCCAACGTTGTGTGATGAATGTGGGGACTGTGTTGAAGTATGTCCATATGATATGCTGGTACTTGAAGAAGGTGCAAAGATACCTGTAAAAGGATTCTGTACCCTCTGTGACAAATGTATCGAGGCATGTCCTAAAAATGCGCTGGAAATGAAATGAAAATTTAGTTTTTTTAGGTGGAAATTCCACCAAAACTTTTTATTTTTGAATTTAAAGACTTTAACGTTACTCTTTAAGATTGTTCATATTTGACACTTTTAAAAATCTATTTCAAAAATTTTAGAGTGATAATGTTCTTTTTCTACAGGTGATTTAGTTAACAATAATACACTTGAAATGCAGGTCTATTAATTTTAATTTCCATATCTAAAAATTAAATCTAAATTTTTTGTGAAAAATTCATCTTAATAGTAGGGAGAAAATGTCCAAATGTGACTACATGCCCACATGTAATCATTCATTCGCCACTATAAATATAATAAAGAATAATAAAAAAAATAAGCTTTTAAACTATTTATCAATCAATTTTAATGTAAATATCATGCTTATCCAGGTCAACTTCAACAATTGTACCTTTCAGTTCTTTTTTGGAACCCAATATATCTACAAGTTCTATATTTTTGCCATTAATTTTAATTGATAAGACATCTTCCATGATCTTCTCATTATCTGTTGAGTAAACAGTTGATTCACACATTATATCATCCTTTGATTAATTATTTCTTATGGTGCTCAGAGACTAATTTTCCTTTATTTTCAAAAAATTCCCCATTTTCCATCACCACCTTTCCACGCACAATTGTCATAATGGGTGTTCCTTTAACTTTAAAGCCCTCAAATGGAGAATATTTAGCTTTAGTTTTAAAGTCATCAGGATTAATAACGTATTCCTTTTTCATATCCAATATCACAAAGTCTGCATCCATTCCTTCCTCTATTTTTCCTTTATTAGAAAGATTGAATATTTCAGCAGGACCCCGGCATAAAAGCCTTTTTATATCTTTAAAACCTATTTTATTTTCATTCACTCTGGTTAAAAGCAGTGGAAGGGCTGTTTCAAGATTTGGAATTCCTGGAAGAGATTCCCATACATTTCTCTTTTTTTCTTCCACAGTATGTGGTGCATGGTCAGTTCCAATAATATCAATTTCTTTAAGGCAGGACATATCCAGTTTATTTTCATCATCCCTGATTGGAGGATTGGTTTTTACAAAATTTCCACATTTATGGAAGTAAGAGTTATCAAGAAACAGATGATGGGGACTAATCTCTGATGTTATATTTTGACCGCTTATTTTGGCATGATTTATTAATTGAAGGGATTTTTTAGTACTTACATGGCATATGTGAAGTTTCTGGTCGTAAAATCCTCCAAGGGCAATTACTGCAGAAACAGCAATAACTTCTGAAACTGGAGGACGGGCTTTAGCATATATCTCAGGAACTTCAATCATCCTGTTTTTTTCCATTCGAGTACAGTAATTGGTAATGTTTTTATCTTCGGCATGGACGGTAATAATCTGTTTTTGAGGTAATTTGGAAATCTGCTTAAATGCCTCCATCAAGAAGCTGTTATCATATAAATCCATAAAAATTTTAAAAGATGCAGGATTAAGCTCTGCAACTGGCCTTATTTGCTCTAAATCATTAATTCCTGCATGCAGCTTAAAATCAACAATGCTTTTTTTTCTGGCTATCTCCAGCTTTTCCAGAAAAGCTTTTTTTGTGTTAGTTTGAGGTTTTGTATTGGGCATATCCATTACTGTTGTAAATCCGCCTGCTGCGGCTGCCAGGCTTCCTGTTTTAAAATCTTCTTTGTATGTAAGTCCTGGATCCCTGAAATGGACATGGGAATCAATTAAACCTGGCAAAACTGGGTTTCCTTTAATATCAATTAATTTCTCACTTTTTGGAGGAATTTTAGTTATAGAAACTATTTTTCCATTTTCAATTCCTATAGAACAGTTCCCATTTTCAGGGACAAGTTTACAATTTTTTAGACATAAATCAATCAATTTAACACCTTTTTTGGATGAAGTTATCTAAATATTTATTATATCATAGATTTAAAGTGGAATAATTCTAAATTTCATAGGTTCAATCTTCCTTTTATTCTCCTATATCTTTCTACTAAAGCCTTTATTTGTTCTTTTGTATTTCTTTCTGGACTGTAGGGTAATATACCTCCATAAAGAGTAATTTCTTTCTTTTCTAGTTTTCCGATATTTTCATAGGCAACGTCTTTCCACAGGTCTAACCAGCCGTTTTTAGGCTGTGAATATCCTGTTAAATCCATCCACAAATGCTCTCCCCCATATAACTTCTCTGAATTTTTTGATATTTCCCTTTGCAGGTTGTTCCAGATCAAAAAATGAGGCATTCATCTCCATATTACGGTAATTTATAGAACTATCGCGGGTTCCAAACTCTTCTGCAGCGCTGAGTGATGATCCGTCTAAATTAGAACTACCTAATGTTGTCCAGACATCATCAACAATGGCTAGCTTGCTGTGAATATAACAGTACCTTAATTTATTCTTTCCTTTTTTAAATTCACCAGACCATTTGGCAAAAACTCCGACTCTTGGATGCTCAATTAAAAGCTTTTTAAGGTCTAATCCCATTAATTCCATACCATAATGTTGCCAGTTCCTGTATGTGGGGACATCAGGGATCTCGTTAATAAGCATAATCAATTGTAAATCAGGATTTAATTCAAGAGCCTTTTTTAGGGCGTTAATTATATATTTATTGGTAAAATACTGGTTTTCGAGGTAAATAAAATCCTGAGCATTGGTAATGGCTCGTCTGTAAGCTTCAAGCACTCCCATTTCTCCTTTTTTAATGATTGTGTTGGGAGTGATTGACCTTGTAATCTGTATGGGTTCATTATATGATTTTAAAGGATATAATTCTGTTTTAATCTCATTTAAAGAGTTATATGGATGAGTATCTCTATTAATAGTGTTCTTTTTTATAATTTTGTCATTTCCATCTGAAAGGTAATTCCATAGCTCAATAAAAAACTCTTCAAGGTGTTCAATAACATTACCCTTTAAATATACTGAAAAATCGTGGACGGGGCCTTCATTTTTATCTAAACGGCGTTTTTCATCTATAAAATGCTTATTAGTATCCCAGTAGGATTGATTAAATGGTGATCCGATAATAAATCCTTCCTTGCCGTCTACAACCATTACTTTGGCGTGCATGGCATAGGGGCCTTTTGCCCATAGTTTTCTCACCTGAACATCTGTATCCTTAAAATAGTTGTTGATCTCATCAAAACTATCAGGAACGAATTTATTTTCGTTAATCACGATTTTAACGTCTGTTCCTCTATTTTGAGCATCTAATAATTTGGATACAAGAACATCATCACTTTCATATTCATTATCAGCCGATGGGAAGAATCTGGGAACGAAATCAGGATAGAATTCATATTGAGTCAGGTAAATATAGGATTCAGCGTTCTCTACAGCTTCAACAATTCTTTTCATCACGTTTTCATTATCTATAAGGATTTCAAAATGGTTATTATATGAAATTCTGGAGGGATAATTGTTTTCCAGTGTAACGAACCATCCGTCAATCCAGCTCCGATTAATAACAATTTCATCAATTTGCTTTATTGTTTCCTCCACGTTTTCATAAATTTCTGTTTCTTTAATATTGAAAATTCCAAGTTTATCTTTAACAATAACCTTGATATCGGGATATTTGTCCATTATTTCTCCATATCTGCTTGGAGGATAAATAATGTGGTAATATCCATCTTCATCTGTAATGCTACTCCCCTGTAAATCATCTTGAAGTGAGAATAATGCACCATAAATGTTTTGTGCAGGTTTAAATGGAAAGTTTAAGGGTGAATCTTTTTCTACAAACGATTTAACAGGCTTAAGTTTTGATTCAAGAGGATCAAGGGCGTTCATCTTAATTTTTCCAAAATCAATATCTTCGGCAGTAACTTTTATTCCTTCTACAGGGTTTCCCTTTTCATCCACAATTCTGCCCTCTATACCAATATTGCCAGTTTTTATTTCTATATCACCAAAATCAAATTTGTATTCAACATTTTCTTTCGATATAGACATTATAATCACATCTTCCACTGAGATATCAAGTGTAATACTAATTTTATCATTTTTAGAGGTAGATTTAATTTTTTTAGAATAATCAATCTTAAAATTTCCTTTAGCGTCAGTTTTTACATGTCCTAATTCTTTATTTTCGGAAAAAAGCCCCGAACCAATATGAAATGCCTTAACATCAACATTAAAAATAGGCATTTTACTCTTATCTATTAAACGCCCTGAAACTTCATATTTCATACTTTACAACCTAAACATCTTATTAAGCCTGTAAACCATTTATTTTAATTTTAAACTGTTAATTATCAGGTTAAATTCCGTTTGAGCGTTGTTAAATTCAGCAGGAGGTGCATAACAATAAATTTTGAATAATCTACCACTTTTATTAACATTTATTTCTATTCTTGATGGTTCTGAGTCTACTTTTGATTTATGGACAATTTTTTGGGAATTCAGGCCATCAACTTTAATGATTTCATTTGATACAACTTCCTGGGGCGGTGGAACAGTAGAAAAAACATTTCCTGATTTAAAAACAGCATTTAGGACAGATTTTTCAATTGTGACCTGTTTCTTCCCGTTAAATAATGAAACACTGTGTTTTCCACCGGATAAATTCCAAAAACTGGGGTAATCAAAGGAAATCTCATTATCTTCATAATTTTTTTTATTGGGGTCTTTATCAGTTATATGATAGGTTAAATTCCCACTAGTTTGATTATTATTGTTATTATTTATACATCCTAACGAAAAAACGGTTAAAATCAAAATTAAAAGTGTTAAAATATATTTTTTCAATTTTGTACCCCTATAATATATTGAATTTTCTTGTTTAAATTATTTAGCCAATGATAAATCACTTATTTAAAAGGATTTAAAAATATTAATATGCCTTCAAAAGAAAAATTTGTAAAAGAATTAATTTCAAGAGATAGAAAACTCTTAATTGAGGATGCGGATAAAGAACCTGTTTACGGTAAAAAAGAAGGTAAAATAGAAATAGTTGCAGATTTTACAGAATATTCCCCCCTTCATATTGGTCACAGGCACTGCATGAGGGTTGCAAAGCAAAAGGTGCCTGATGGAATTTTCGTCGCGGTTGTACCAGGACCATTTGAACGCAGCGGGAGAGGACTCCCCTACATCATGACCCGCCAGGCAAGGGCGGATACTGCAGTGGCTGTTGGAGCAGATATAGTTGTAGAAGGACCACCAATGGGTATTATGGGCTCTGGACAGTATTCTCTGTGTCTTGCAAAGATTTTTAAAGCATTGGATGCAGACTATATTCCTAGGGGTTATAAACCACTGGAAGGTTTTAACGAGATACTCCAAAGAATATCGGATGGAAGGGGAGTAGCTCCAAAACCATATAAAATCATTGATATGGATACAAAGGAAGTTTTGATGGAAGGAAAACTTCATGAAGACAACTACGTTATTGTATCACTTTCCAGATCCCTTAAAAAGGTCAATTTTGATTTCAAGGGTAAATTTATCTTCGTAAAACGCATTGAAGGCGTAAGCGGTACTAAAATAAGAGAAGCTGTTTTGAATCAGGATTTAAAGTCTGCTGAAGAAATGCTACCTTTAGAAACCGCTGAAATCTTAAAAAAAGAAATGGACTCTAATAAAGCTCCAATTCATAATATACGGGATGAAGATGGTATAATTAGCCTTGTGAATGAATCATCTGAAGTTCACCTGAAATCACTTGCGCTTTTAGATGATAAGACAGTTTTAAACCTCATAAACGGCAGACCATTTGAAAATATACATCTTATTGAAGAATGCATATCCCGTGGTTTCAGCAGGCATTACAAAACCAGAGTTTTATCTTCTCTTGAAGCAAGAATAGACAAAAATACAATTTCTAAATATATAGAGAAATATCCATCCGTTATCCGCGTTTTAAAATACAAAGACGGAGATACACTTCAAAATTTTAAAAATAACATACCCCATAGGAGGATTGAATTATGGCAATAAAAGAAGGAGATTTTATAAGGCTCGATTACACCGGAAAGGTAAAGGAAACCGGCGATATATTTGACAGCACCAGCGAAGAAGTAGCAGAAGAAGCTGGACTTAAAACAGAAAATAAAACTTTCAGCCCCATTCCAATAGCAGTAGGGGTAGGACATGTTCTTAAAGGACTTGACAGCGGATTAGTGGGTATGGAAGCTGGTGAAAAGAAGACAATTGAAGTTAAACCTGAAGATGCATTTGGAGCAAGGGATCCAAAAGCGATACAGCTCATACCAATGGTTGAATTTAAAAGACAAAACATCAGGCCCCAGGTAGGCATGAACATGACACTTGAAGGTCATACAGGTAAAATAAGGAACGTAAGCGGTGGAAGAGTCACTGTAGACTTCAACCACGAGCTTGCAGGTAAAACACTTGTTTATGATGTTGAAGTTAAAGAAATCATTGAAGATGACCTGGAAAAAGTTTATGGAATAATCGAACTTCAGTACCCCAACCCTAATATCGGTCCAAAAGACCACGAAGTAAAAATTGAAGAGGGAAATGTGATAATATACCTCAATGAAATGGCCAGATTCGATAACCAGATCACTTATGCTAAATTCAGGATTGCAAGGGATATCTGGGACAATATGGGTATAAACAGGGTCGAATTCGTGGATGTGTTCGAGAAAAAAGTGAATACTGAAGAAGAAAAAGAAGAAGCAGAAGAATAATTTAATTCTTCAATTTCTATTTTATTTTTGCCATTTATTTTTATCTGAGAATGCGCTGGATATACAATACTTTAGATGTTCCTCTTTTATAGGTTTACTTAAGATAATAGCGTCTTCTGGTAGTTGTAACGATTTATTTAAACAGTTTTTATAAAAAACAGTCAGAAATATAATTGGGATTTTATAAAGGTCCCTTATTTTGTTTGCAGCTTCTATACTGTTTATTTTACCTTTTAACTGTATTTCAATTAAAATTAAATCTGGATTTAAATTTCCTGTTTCTTTAATTGCTTCTTCTCCAGTCGAAGCCACAGCAACCACATTATGTCCTAAATTTGTTAAAGTAGTTTTTAAATCTAAAATGGTATTAGATTCATTTTCAACAATTAAAATATTCATAAAATCAAATCCTTTTTCATTGCAATTGAAATTAAAATTTAAAAATAAGGTTAATTATCTACTTTAAAACTATTTATAATAATATCAAAATTCGGTTTTTCTTTAGCATAATCCCAATTTTGGGCGTCAAAAACCATTAGATATGTTTTTCCATTTTTCACAAAAACTATATGTAAATATTTCCTGTCTATTACTGGAGGGAACACATTATAAATTAAAAATACATCTTCATAAGCCGTTTTACCATCAATATTTATTGTGTTATTTGAGACTCTAATACCAAATGAATCCATGTCATTTCTCATTATATCAATTATTTCTTGCTCTGAAAGAGTATCCTTTGTTGGAATAGACGAAAGATCTGAAGAATTACCTTTAATTAAATCGCCAGGAATTGCAGTGCCATATTTTGAAAATGGATCATCTCTATTTAAGTTATCTGGTATTGCATAAGCCGGATCATTTGGATCAGGTATTTCACTGTTATTTATTATTTGAATCTGGAAATGAGGTGCAAACATACTTGTTTCTGGTGAACCAATAATCATAGTTCCATTTCCAACATTAGTAGTTCCAATATGCCAGCCATCAGGACATTTAAAACTAACTCCTGCCACAGAATAAGTGCAATTATCAGTTTTATTGACTTCAGTAATATTACTTGAGCCATTATCAGCATATAAACATCCGGATATCCCTACAATTCCCAAAATTAAAATTATTGAAAATATAGATGTTATTTGGTTCATAAAATATGGCCCCCTATGATTAATAATGAATATCTATCATTTTAATATTAATAATTTAGGATAATAAATAAATGGACTACTATTTTCTATTATCACGAGTAAAATGTTCTTAGCTGCCAAGCAAAGCTCGATAGAATGGCGCTAAAGCACCTGAACGGTTCTTTCTAAATTCAAAATAAATTATTTAAATAAAACTATGGAAAATAAAATTTAAATAAGTTAAATGTCTGTTTTTAGCGTAAATATTAAAATTTGGGCATTGTTAAATGAAAATCTATATTTTTCAGGTGCCGAAACTGTGGGATTTTAGATATTTTCAAGATATTTGATTTTAAATCAATAAAATGAATTTAAAGTATAAAACTAAGAAATAAAAAATTATTAAGGCCAGGTAAGTAATTTAGGTACTTTAACACCTTTAAATTTCTCCCTTACATCTTCTGGCCAGTTTTCAGTGTCAAAACCTTTCTGAGCAAGGAATCCGAAAACCCACCGGGTTAAACCGATACCTGTGCACCCTGTCCATATTCTGTGGTTATGGGTTTCTTTTACTGAAAATCCCTCCACAAAATGGGTTCCGTGGATATTTGCAGATACAACTGCAACGCCCTTTTCCTGCCCGGGCACATTAAGCCGCATTTCCTTTTTAGGGATGTCAGGAAATTCTATCCCACGTTTTTCAATTTTCCTGCCTTCAAGATAGAATGGATCATCGCCTACTTCAGTGTACCAGTCAAGCCCCATCTCATTTGCAATATCATGGGAGATGTCAACGGTCTGATCCCGTAATTTTTCGGTCTGTTTGGGTGTTCCAAGCCATACAAGCTCTATACGCTGGAATTCGTGTACACGGTCAAGTCCTTTTGCTCCTCCAGCTTCCCAGCGGTATGTCCATCCGCTTCTGTCGAAGAATTTAATGGGCAGGTCTTTCTCGTCAACCACCTGGTGGCTTAAAAACTCGTAGAATGGTTCGCACTGTGCTGGTGCCAGCACGTATGATGGATCCTTTAAACCTTTCTTTAAAAGGTCAATGGGGACTTCTCGTTTGATGGTAAGCTCATCCCTGAATTTATCAAACAGTAATGGGTCTCTACGTGGTGCAGAGCAGTAATACATTCCTTCAGGAAGTCCCTCCATGTATTTCATCCGTTCCATTACTGGAATTGGAATGAGCTTTGGAAACAGGCATTCATCAAAATCAAGTTTTAGGATGAGTTTTTCCATGAATATTTCTTCAAAAGCGCGCTGCAGGGCTACTAAAGGTGGAGCGTAGAACCACTGTCCCCTTCCAGCGAATTTTTTGACCCACCCAAGCTTTGCAGCCTCTTCAGTTGGGTCTCCTTCAAAGAAGTACTTTTGAATGCATCTTTTCTCTAAAATGGTGCCTGGTTCTACCTTTGTAACCTGCTTGGTGAGTATATCTGAAGGTCCACATTCATTTTCGGGAATATGGCTTGTAACAGCGCTGGTTACATGTTTAATAACCCTATCGATGATGTGTTTCCTTAAATCGCTTTCTTCTAACCCTTTAAATTCAAGGATTACTTCATCATCTTTAATTTCGTAATTGTCCACGTAGGGAACATCTTTTAATTCTACCCTTTCATCTGTAGGTATTTCAATTTTATAATCAGTTACAGTTATATTTCTTACACCAAGGCGGTATTTTTTACCCAATAATTGTGTTAGAGGCTTTTTTATCCTTAGTATGGCATCGTGAGCACGTCCACGTCTTCCGGATACCATTTCAATCTGCAGTGTATCTCCTTTCAAATTCCAATCTGTTATTTTTGAAGCATCATGTAATTGGTCTTCAGGAACTCCTTTAATGAATATTTGGGCATTTGCTTCATCTATAAACTTTTTTATATCTCCTTTTGCTTCTTCTGCATCTTTACTAAATGTAATTTCCCCTTTAAGTGTGAATTTCATTTCTTCACCTTCTAATTATAATAAAGTAATTATTCATTATTTGTAAAATCTATAATTTTTTCAGCCATCATCTCACAAAATAGAATATCATCCACTGTTGCAAGGATTGTTCTAAGCGATTTCGACTCTAATTTGCAAATTAAACTATTATCTTCAATATAAGATGTGATAAAATCCATGTTATCTGGTTTAATTGATTCCAGTGCAATTATAGCCTCTTTTTTTGTTTTATATTTAAAGATAATTTTAGACCATACTTCCATAGTTTTAATTCCTCTATTTATAACTTAAAAATTTTTGTGCAATTTTTTCTATTGATTTAAATGCAGCAGAATCTGGATAATCAATAAGGGGTTTTCCTTCCATATCAGCCAGTATAACATTTTCATCTCTTGGAATACTTCCAATTACTTCAAGACCCATATCTTTAAGTTTTTTCATGACAAAATCCTCCTCTGTTTCGTTAGATGATTTATTTATTACACAGGCAATTTTTGGGATACCTATATCCGATGCAAGCCTTTTAATACGCTTTGCAGTTTCAAGAGACTTGAGACCGGGCTCTACAACTATAATCATCAGATCGACAGCCTCTGCAGTCTTCCTTCCAAGGTGTTCAACACCTGCTTCCATGTCCAGAATGACAATTTCGTCTTTTTTAAGGATTAAGTTCCGCATGAGTGCTTTAAGAAGAACAGATGCAGGGCAAATGCATCCGTCACCTCCCTTATCAATGGTACCCATTACAAGAAGCTTCAGGTTCCCTTCTTCATCGTAATTTATGGACAGTGATTCAGGAAGATCACTAATTTTTGGATTCATTCTAAAAACCTCCCCATAGGATGATCCAGGTTCTATACCGGTTCTTTCTTTTATCAAGTCTTTCATCTTTGAAATTGGGGTAATCAGCTCCTTTATACCAAGACTTGACGCAAGGTTCATGTCTGGATCTGCATCAATAGCGAATACTTTATAACGTTGTGACAATATACATGCTAATGTTCCAGATAGGGTTGTTTTACCGACCCCTCCTTTTCCAGTTATGGCAATTTTCATAACTAACACCTATTATATGATTATATACAAATGAGATAATCAGATTTTTCTCAAGAATTTGTATTATTGTTTGTATATTAGAAGGAATGTTTATTAACTTATACAATCAAGAATTTATAAGGAGGATTATTAGTGACTAGAGCATACACAAGAAAAGAATACATTAGAAAAATTCCTGGTTCCAGGATAGTTCAGTATGATATGGGGAACCTTTCAGGAGATTTCCCAATAACAGTAAGTCTGGCCTTAAAAAAGGCAGCTCATCTATCTCATAACTCACTGGAGGCCGCAAGGATTGCTACAAACAGATATATGCAGCGAAGGGCAGGTAGGATGGGTTACCATCTAAAAATAAGAGTTTATCCTCATCATATTGTAAGAGAAAATCCAATGGCAACTGGTGCGGGTGCTGACAGGGTACAGGATGGAATGAGAAAGGCATTCGGAAAACCTGTAAGCTCTGTTGCAATCGCAAAAGCAGATCAAAAGATTTTAACAATAAGGACAAACAAGAAAAACTTTAATGACGCCAAAGTGGCTCTAAAAAGAGCATCTATGAAATTCCCAGTTCCATGCAGGATTGTTGTAGATAAGGGTGAAGAACTAATAAAATAAGAGTTTAAATGCGTTTTTAGAAGTTTAAAATGATTTTTGAGAAATTATATAAATTTTTCATTAATTTCAATCGTTAAATAGGATTAAAAACTCTAAAAGTCCATAATCTTTTGGTAAAATTTTATAAGATTAGGATCAATATACTACGAAATATAGAAAAAAAATAAATAAGTAAATAAGTGGAATGATAGCATGAAGTATGTCAAATTATTTGAAGAGCTTAATAAGGAAGATGTGGCAATTGCTGGTGGTAAAGGTGCGAATTTAGGGGAGTTAACCCAGGCAGGAATATCTGTACCTCCTGGATTTGTTGTAACAGCAGCAACATATGATAAATTTATTAGAAAAACGGGTATCTTTGATGAAATAATGGACATTCTCAATGCTACAGATGTCAACAAAACAAAAGAACTTCAAGAAACATCAGCAAAAATAAAGAAAATCATTTTAGACTCATATATGCCTGATGATATAAGAACAACCATTATAGAGGCTTACAATGCATTATGTGGACGAATTGGTAAAGAAAATGCTTTTGTTGCCATAAGATCATCTGCAACGGCAGAAGACCTTCCTGAAGCATCATTTGCAGGTCAACAAGATACTTTTCTTAATATTAGAGGACCAGAAGATGTTTTAATCTACGTACAAAAATGTTGGGCATCCCTATTTGAATCCCGAGCTATATTTTATAGGGAAGAGCATAATTTTGAACATTCTAAAGTATATATCGCTGTAGTGGTCCAGGAAATGGTGAACGCTGAAAAAGCAGGCGTTATGTTCACCGTCCATCCTTCCACAGGTGAAGAAAAAATACTAATTGAAGCAGCATGGGGACTTGGAGAAGCGGTTGTATCAGGCACAGTAACTCCTGATACCTACTGGGTGGATAAAAAAACCGAAAAACTCATTGAATCTGTAATAAGTGAGAAAAATATAATGTTTAAAAAAGATCCAACAGTGGGAAAGACCATTAAAGTGGGGGTTCCAGAAGATCTCATAAATAAACAGGTTTTAACAGATGATGAAATTGTGGCACTTACCAAATTGGGAAAAAGAATCCACGACCATTATGGGTTTCCACAGGACACTGAATGGGCAATAGAAGAGGGAACGGTCTATATGTTGCAGTCAAGACCTGTTACAACACTTAATATGGACAATGGGGCCGAAATTGAGGAAGAATTGGAAGAAGAAAGAATCATAATCACTAAAGGACTTGGTGCAAGTCCGGGAATGGCTTCAGGCGCTGTTAAAATAATAAGGGATACAGATGAACTTGATAAAATATTGGAAGGAGATATCCTAGTAACTGTTATGACCACTCCAGATATGGTTCCTGCAATGAAAAGAGCCGACGGAATAATTACCGACGAAGGTGGAGTAACCTGTCACGCTGCAATTGTTTCAAGAGAACTTGGAATACCCTGTGTGGTTGGAACAGGTGATGCAACAAAGATTTTTAAAGAAAACGAAATTATAACATTGGATGGAGACAAAGGAATTGTATACAAAGGAAAAATTGCAGAAACAGAGAAAAAAAAGACCACTGAAGAACAACCAGCTATGGCACAGGCCCCAATTTTAACTGTTACAGAAGTTAAGGTAAATGTAAGCATGCCCGAAGCAGCTAAAAAAGCAGCAGCAACTGGTGCTGATGGTGTAGGGCTTCTTAGAACTGAACACATGATGTTAACATCAGGGGTGCACCCTAAAAAGTTCATAAGTGATGGAAAAGAGGACGAACTTATAAAAATCCTTGTTGAAAACATTCTCAAGGTTGTAGATGAATTCTATCCAAAACCAGTATGGTATAGAACTCTTGATGCTCCAACAGATGAATTTAAGTCTCTTAAAGGTGGAGAAGACGAACCATACGAACATAACCCAATGCTTGGATGGAGGGGAATTAGAAGAGAATTAGACGAGCCTGAAATTTTAAAGGCAGAATTTAAAGCTATTAAGAAACTCCACGAGCAGGGATACACAAACATTGGAATAATGATTCCACTGGTTCAGCATCCTGATGAACTTAGAAAAGCAAAACAGATAGCCGAAGAAGTTGGTTTAAAACCTCAAAAAACAATTGAATTTGGTATAATGGTGGAAACACCAGGAGCAGCTCTTGTAATTGAGGACTTTATAGCTGAAGGACTTGACTTTGTAAGCTTTGGAACAAACGACTTAACTCAATACACACTTGCAATTGACAGAAACAATGAAAATGTTGCAGGTCTTTACACAGAAGGGCATCCTGCAGTGCTTAAACTCATTGATAGAGTTATAAGAATTTGTAACAAGCATGGAGTAAAAACAAGCATCTGCGGACAGGCTGGAAGTATGCCTAAAATAGTTGAAAAACTTGTTGAGGCAGGAATCGAAAGCGTATCTGCAAACACTGATGCAGTTGCCACAGTACGAGAAGTTGTAGCCAGAGTTGAAAAGAAACTCGTCTTAGAAGCTGCACGAAAGCGTTTACAGGAGTAAGCACTGATTTTTCTGTTTTTTACATTATTTATCTAACTCATTACTATTTTTTAGGGAATTAAAATGGATAAAAAAGGAATCACCTGGCAGGAAATCTCTGAAAAGCTTAAAAGATTTAAAAGAGCTGACATGACATACAAATCCGGCCGAATATTGGGTTCGATGTGTACATGCCCCCATGAAATCGGCTTGAAAGCTTATTACATGTTTTTAGAATCTAATTTAGGTGATTCGGGCCTCTTTGAAGGGACTAAAAAGCTGGAAAAAGAAGTAATAGAAATGCTTGGAGACCTTCTTGGCAAAAAAGATGTTTGCGGCCATATAATAACTGGAGGCACTGAAGCAAACATAATGGCCATGAGAGCAGCAAGAAATTCAAACAAAGTTAAAGATCCAGAGATAATTGTCCCTAAATCTGCTCATTTTTCATTTGAAAAGGCAGCAGATATGCTGAACCTAAGAATAAGAGAAGCTGAACTTGATGATGATTACCGTATAGATATAAAATCTGTTAAAGAGCTTATATCTTCTAAAACTGTTGCTGTAGTTGGTATTGCAGGAACCACAGAACTTGGAGTAATTGATCCAATAGAAAAATTATCAAATCTATGCGTTGCTAAAAATATATATTTACACGTAGATGCTGCTTTTGGAGGGTTTTCAATTCCCTTTTTAAAAGAAAAAAGGTTTCCTAAATTTGATTTTTCACTTGAAGGCGTTTCTTCAATTACCATCGACCCCCATAAAATGGGACTTGCACCCATTCCAACAGGATGTATTTTATTTAGAGATAGAAGTTTTCTTAAAAGTATAAGTACAGAAACTCCATATCTCACTGAAAAGGAACAATCTACAATAGTAGGAACAAGATCTGGGGCTTCTGCAGCAGCAACATGGGCTCTTCTTAAATATTTTGGAAGAGATGGTTATGCAAAAATTGCAGAGGGTTGTATGGAAGTAACAGAGTTTCTGGCAGAAGGTATTGAAAAATCAGGATTTAAATTAATTAGAAAACCAGAATTAAATATTGTAGCATTTAAATCTGATAAAATAATAATTGATGAAATTGTAAGCCAACTTGAAGATAAAGGATGGGCAGTTTCAGTTACAGCTTACCCCAAAGCCATAAGAATCGTGGTTATGCCCCACGTAAAAATGGAGCATGTAAAAGAATTTTTAGATGACCTTGAAGAGATTCATTCAAAGCATGTCCTGGATGGGCTACCCCAGGAAAATGAAAAGAACACCTATTTAAAATTAGCAGACAAAACAGGACAGGGCAAATGATCATTCATGAAAATAATTAACATGCCAGTAAGCAATGAGATAATTGAAGGTCTTAATATGGGAGATAGGATAAAAATCTATGGAAAAATATTCACAGGCAGAGACGCTGCACTCCCCAAACTTGTTGAATCTTTAAAAAACAGTGAAAAACTGATTGATATTGATGGATCAGCCATAATGCACACTGCTGTAAGCGATGCAGGCATGGCCCCTACAACCAGTAATAAAGAGGAGATTGAAGAAAGTATTCCATTTCTGTCAAAAGCTGGAGTTAAAATTCATATTGGAAAGGGAGCTTTAAGCGAAAAAACTATTAAAGCCCTTAATAGAGAGTGTTCTATTTTTGTTGTAACTCCGCCGGCTGCTGCACTTCTTACAAGCAAGATTAAATCTAAAAAAATCGCTGCATTTGCTGAAGAGGGGATGGAAGCAATACATGAATTGGAAGTTGTTGGGATTCCGTGTATTGTTGCAGTTGCTCATGGGAGTTCTATATATTGAATATTACTTGCTGTTTTCTTTTAAACCCATAATAAATGCCTTTCTTCTTTCTACATCATCGTAGCAGTATCCCGCTTCGCAAAAAGCATTTCTAAGCTTTTTATAGCAACATTTCCCCAGATAGTAAAAGAATCCACGTTCTACAACGTTAATCCCTGATTTGAGATTTTTATCGCTAAATCCGGCATTTTTAAGGATTTTTATTTTTACAATATTGATTCAAACACCTCATTTTTCTTTCATGCGTATTAAATGGCCCTCAATTTTAAGAAAAGTATCTGTAACTATCATTTTATTTTTCCAATTCTGGTAATTTTTAATTATATTATTTAAATAGGGGGTTTTTTTGTGCCCAATCAATATTTAAAATGTAATGAACGCACCATATATATAAAGTTTTCCAAATTTGTTCTAAATATTGTTAAATCCGAAGATTTGTCACTTTAATAATTATATTGATTTCTAAAATTACTGACTGCAAAATAAATAAATTCATTTCTAATTCTAATTGGAGAAGGGGGTCAATAAATGAATTAGTCTGTTTTTACAAACATGGTCTTCCAAAACAGATATCTCCAACATCTCCAAGGCCAGGAATTATATATCCGTCTTTATTGAGTTTTTCATCAACTGAACAGGTGAATATTTCGATTTCGCTGTGATTTTTAGATATTTTCTGTATTCCAGGCTCTGCTGATATGATATTAAAAATAACAAGTCTTTTTGGCCTGCCCCTCTTTTTAATTTCATCTAAAATGGAATTCATGGTTCCTCCTGTTGCAAGCATAGGATCTGCAATAATTACAATTTTATTTTCTAAATCAGGCAGTTTAATATATTCCATATTTGCTTTAAAAGGAGGATTTTCACTTCTCCAGGCACCGATAACTCCATATTCTGCTTCTTTAAATACCTTGGATATCCCTTCAACTAAGGGGATTGCAGCTCTTAAAACACTTACTACTACAATATTTCCCATGTCTCTTATTTTAATGCCGTTAGCCGTGCCAAGGGGTGTTTCTACAGTTATATGTTCTTTTTCTAAGGTATTTGCAAATTCATATCCAAATAATCTCCCAATTTCGATGATTCCATTTCTAAATCCAACACGATCTATGTTTTTATCTCTTATTCTGGTTAGATTCTCCTGTACAAGGGTATGATCAACTATTTTTAACATATATAACACCATTTATGTTTTTTTTATGAATTTAATCATAATTACTATTTTTTACAGACATAAAGCCCATATCCAAAATATCGGGTAAAATCTCGTGGAATTCTTAGCCCTTCTCTTGCAAAATAATGAACTGATTTTCTGTATTCAGTATCTTTAAGATAATAGTAAATAAAACGTACCCATATCTTAAAAAAGCCAGTTTTCTGTAATTCAAGGTCTCCTAAAACTTGTTTTCGTTGATTCAAAGTGTATAACTTACTATTTATTTCTTTAAAGCCTGCTTGCTCTAAAAGTGATATCCAGTGGTCTTTATTTTCTCCTTCTAATCCCATCACCCTTTGGGCAAAATCTATAATTTCAGAGGATGGTTCTTTAAGCCAAGTAACTTCATTCAGACCTAAATATCCTCCTTTTTTTAACACTCGGTAATATTCTGATAATGATTTATTTTTATTAGTGAATGCAGTTACTGATTCTGAAATAACTGTATCAAAGGTATTATCGGTGAATTGAATATCTTCAACATTTCCCACTATGAATTCTACTCCTTCTTCAGCCTTTTCCAGGGCAGATTTGACCATTTCTTCTGAAATATCAATACCCAATACTTTACATCCAGTCCATCGGTGCATATAAACCGCAGAGACTCCATTTCCAGATCCAGCAACAAGTACAAAATGAGAATTATTAACTCCGCATAGTTCTAAAAGCTCTTTAGTGGACTTTAAACCACCCATATGTTTTGTTATCCCCACTTTAGATTGTATTTCAAAATAATCGTACATATAAAATTCCTTACCCTTTATCAGGATCATCCTTTATTATAACCCGTTTACCCTCAGCAGTGGGCACAACCTTCATTTCCCCGTCTTCAAATTCTTTATCCAGCTCTTTTCCTTCAAATAACATGTGCAAAAATACTGCAAGAGATGAAACTTCGGAATGAGGCTGTGTCGTGATGGAAACATTCCAATCTGCCTGTTTGTAAACTTTAGTTGGAACTCTTGCCCCTCCAACCACAACAAGCTTATCTTTCGGTGAATTTCTGATTTCATTTATGACTCCCTGAACCTGTGACCCATACATTGTAAGGTGAACCACTTCTCCACCATTATTCTTCCATTCATCTATTAAATTTTCGTAATTTTTTTGGTAATCAACTTTAAATTTCCCACCCCATCGTTTAACAACATCTCTAACATTTTCCATGAGTTTTGTGTCCTCTTCTCCACTAAGTATTCCTTTATCCGCACCGAAGGCTCTTGCGGTTAAACATACATGGGTTGTAATTCTTGCATCTCGTTTTTGTCTGTGATCGAGTCTTAAAACATTGATTTTCACAGTTATCATTCCTTCATAAGTTAGTTAAAGCTATAATCATGACTATAAGTGCTATGCCACGCCCTATCTCGTTTGAAGCACCTAAAATGTCTCCATTAGCAAATATGAAATGTTTTTTTGCTATTGCAGCCACCAGATAACCTCCGATAACTCCTGTAACTATTCCTAAAATTCCGGCAAACTTTAAAACAAAAAATCCTATAATTAAAGTTAAGATCAAAGAAAGGACAAGAAAAGGTACTGTCATAGAATTTATAAAGTACCTGCCTGTACCTTCTGAAAGTGGTTTAGAGAAGGTTGCACAGGATATCAAGCTAATTTTTGCTGCAATTTCTGAAATTAAAAGAATGTTAAATATTAAAATTGAAGGAATTGCACTGATTGCTGAAAATGTAGTCAGTGCAATTATGAAAAAAAGAGAAATTCCTCCTGTACCAATGGACATGTCTTTCATTACTTCAATCTTTTTATAATGGTCTCCATGAACCATTAGTCCGTCACCCATGTCTATAAGACCGTCAAGATGATGGAAACCAGTAAACCATATTGCAAAACTGTATACTAACGCTGCAGAGACTAATTGGGGTAAATTAAGCACATTAAGAGATAAAAATCCAACTCCACCAACAAAAATCCCTATTAAACCGCCGATAATGGGCCAAAACCATGTAAATGCTGCCATTTCATCGATTGTGCTATGAACATTTATGGGAATAATTGTAGAAAACGAAATTAATCCTGCTATTCCTTTAAAAGAGTAGGGCGGCGATTTTTTTTTATTATCCATTCTTAATCCTCAAAAAGTTTCTATTTTTTGGGTTCAGGAACCCTCAAAAATCCAATGGATTTTTGGGGCTGAAAAACGATAGTTTTTCAGGCTTCAGTTTCTTAATCCTCGAATATTTTTGACATACATCCTGCAACAAGCCCTGCAAAGACATCATCAAGAACAGGGCCAAGTTCTCCTATTACACCAGGTTTATCTTCATCATACCTTTTAAAATTGAATATTGCCTTTGTCCCGGCAATTTGATTGGCAATAGACATTCCCAGTACTTCGTCTGAATATAAATGGGCGGGATCATCATCCACATTAATTCCTGCTACTCTATGCTTTTTATAATCTTCTTCAAGCCTTATTCCGGCGATAATAAATGAAACCACATTTATATCCTCTAATGATTTAAGTATTTGTTTATACAGTTTTTCATTAAGTTTCTCGCTCTTCTGTACTCCAATGCATAGTTCCATCCCTGCTTCTACAAGATCTTCTATTTTAATTCCTATGCTTTGAATATAATCTATAATACTCTTTGAATAACCGTTATTTAAGATTGATTGTCTTGTTGCTTCTCTTACGCACGTTTTAATTAAAGTACGAAGTTTTTTTTCATCAATAACTTCCTCACTTTCCCCAATACATGCTACAATTAAATTATCGTCACTATAACCAGTGAATAAATCATTATTATGATTTCTAAGGTCTAAATCCCATAAAGCAGAAATTTTTGATTCAATTGCCCATGAATATGATTTAATAAGTAAATCAGTGGCTAAATTTTTGTTTATGAGTAAAATTGTGTTTACTGATCCCTTATTTTTTTGATCATCCTTAATTATTTCCCCTACACCGTTAATGCGTGAAATATCAGCCCAGACAATTGCAGTTACAGAATCTAAAGTTTTAACAACATGTTTAATTTTATCATTGGTGAGTATTATTGCATATGGATCAGAGAATTCTTTATTTGTTAATTGCTTCATCACATCTGTTTCATATGGATGATGGAGAAAATAATTTATTATGCTTCTAACTTTAAAAGTGCCATTATTATAAATTGAATTTCCAAATACTAAAAATTTATCATCCCTTTGGATTAGGAAAGTATTTTTACCCTTTATGATGTTAACATCATCCATACAGATTTTTGTATCCATTGGATCACCCTAATATATTCTATTCTGGACTATTTTAATATGCAATTTATTTCCAATATTATAATATACAGAATCGATATATTTAGTAGTAGGTGATGGCATGAAAGTTCATATTAGGGTCTTTGTTGAGATCGAAAATTTAGGGAAGGCTATGAATGCCCTTACAGAAGCGGGTATAACTGGTTTTTATATTTTGGAATACAAAGGAATGTCTCCCCAGGATTGGAGAGGGTTTTCTATAAAGGAAGATCCAAAATCAGCTATAGAGATGATCAGGCATCATTCAAATGATGCTATACTTATTTGCAGTGTTGTAGACGAAAATTTGGTAGATAAAATAGTTGAATCTGTTTCTGAAGCTTTAGAAGGCCAAAAATACACTATACTCGAAGTTCCAATACGCAGGATTATTATAAGTGAAGGAAATAAGGAATAGAAGTATTAAAATCATTATACTATCTTCAAGTTTATATTATTCATTATTTTTTAATTTTTTTTATAAAGTCTTTTTTTAGTAAAAACCATAATATACAGTATTTACAGTACTAATATTATAATTTAAATTTTAAATGATTAAGAGGGCTTTTTTTACTTTGTTATTAAAATAAACGGGGTTGTAAAGTTATTGGGGGTTGAGCAGATTTATTGGAATATTTTTGACTTTATATGTCTTTGTTTAGTGAAAGAACAATAATTAACGAATATGAAATATTG